>DASYRS010000315.1:0-11080 GCA_036004205.1 Dongiaceae bacterium | reverse complement strand
CTCCTCGGTCTCGATCGGATTGAGGCCGATCTCGACCGGGAACTCGCTGCCGTCCTTCCGCATGCCGAACAGGTCGCGCCCGGCACCCATCCGCCGCGCCTGCGGGTCGGCGAAGAACGCAATGCGCAGTTCCGGATGGTGCACGCCGAAGCGATCCGGCACCAGCATCTCCACCTTTTGGCCGAGCATTTCGTGCCGTGCATAGCCGAACACCGCTTCGGCCTGGGCATTGACCATCTCGATGCGGCCGGATGGGTTGATCATCACCATCGCGTTGGGCGCGGCCTCGACCACCAGACGAAAGCGTTCCTCCAGCCGCTTGCGCGCGGAGATGTCGACGATGGCCGAAAGCACCATCGGCCCCCCGTCGGTCTCGATCGGGTTGAGGCCGATCTCGACCGGGAATTCGGTGCCATCCTTCCGCAGGCCGTAGAGGTCGCGGCCGACGCCCATCGAGCGCGCACGCGGCTCGGCGAAGAACGAGCCGCGCAGGCCGGGGTGATGGCCGCGGAAGCGCTCCGGCACCAGCATCTCCACCGCCTGGCCCAGCATGTCCTGGCGCGCATAACCGAACACCTGCTCGGCCTGGGCGTTCACCATCTCGATGCGGCCATCGGCATTGATCATCACCATCGCGTTCGGGGCCGCTTCGACCACCCGACGGAACCGTTCCTCCAGCCGCTTGCGCGCGGAGATGTCGACGATGGCGGAGAGCACCATCGGGCCCTCTTCGGTCTCGATCGGGTTGAGGCCGATCTCGACCGGGAACTCGGTGCCGTCTTTCCTGAGGCCGAACAGGTCGCGCCCGGCGCCCATCGGCCGCGCGCGCGGATCGGCGAAGAACGAGCCGCGCAGGCCAGGATGGTGGCCGCGGAACCGCTGCGGCACCAGCATCTCCACCGGCTGGCCCAGCATGTCCTGGCGGGCATGACCGAACATCTGCTCGGCCTGGGCGTTGACCATCTCGATGCGGCCATTGGCGTTGATCATCACCATCGCGTTGGGCGCGGCCTCGACCACGCGGCGGAAGCGCTCCTCCAGCCGCTTGCGCGTGGAGATATCGACGATGGCGGAGAGCACCATCGTCCCCTCCTCGGTCTCGATCGGGTTGAGTCCGATCTCGACGGGAAACTCGGTGCCATCCTTCCTGAGGCCGAACAGATCGCGCCCCGCGCCCATCGAGCGGGTGCGCGGGTCGGCGAAAAACGAACCGCGCAGGCCGGGGTGCTGGCCGCGGAACCGCTCGGGCACCAGCATCTCCACCGCCTGGCCCAACAGCTCTGCCCGCGTGTAGCCGAATACCTGCTCGGCCTGGGCGTTCACCATCTCGATCCGGCCATCGATATTGATCATGACCATCGCGTTCGGCGCCGCTTCGACCACCCGCCGGAAGCGCTCCTCCAGCCGCTTGCGCGTGGAGATGTCGACGATGGCGGAGAGCACCATCGTCCCCTCCTCGGTCTCGATCGGGTTGAGGCCGATCTCGATCGGGAATTCGCTGCCGTCCTTCCTGAGGCCGAACAGGTCGCGCCCGGCGCCCATCGGACGGGAGCGGGGATCCGTCAGGAACGACTGGCGCAAACCGGGATGGTTGGCGCGAAACCGTTCCGGCACCAGCATCTCCACGTGCTGGCCCAGCATCTCCACGCGGGAATAGCCGAAGATCTGCTCCGCCTGGGCGTTGACCATCTCGATCGCGCCGGTGGCGTTGATCATCACGATCGCATTGGGCGCGGTCTCGACCACGCGGCGGAAGCGGGCGTCGCGCGCCTGCGCTTCCTTCCGTTCGGTGACGTCGCGCGTGACCTTTGAAAAGCCGATCAGCTGGCCGTCGTTGTCGCGGATGGCATCCAGCACGACGTTGGCCCAGAAACGGCTGCCGTCCTTGCGCACGCGCCAGCCTTCCGCCTCATACTGGCCGCGCTCCCGCGCGGTCTGCAGGGCCAGGGCCGGCACGCCGTTGGCGCGATCCTCCTCGGTGTAGAATCTGGAATGGTCCTGGCCGATAATTTCGCTGGCGGTGTAGCCCTTGATGCGCGTGGCGCCGCTGTTCCAACTGACCACACGGCCGTCCACGCTCAGCATGAAGATCGCATAATCCACCACGCTTTCGACCAGGAGGCGGAACTGCCGTTCACTCTCGCGCAGTGCATGCTCGATTTCCTGGCGCCGGTCTTGGCCTGGCGCTGCGAGATTGTCTGCCACGAACCCTCTTTCGGCTAACCCCGGTGTCCGCCCATACCGTCAGCACTATTCAATACAACCCTGGATGGGGAAGGCAAGCCATCGCGAAGAAACTATGCTGTTCCGGCAGAAGATAGATTTGGCGGACGGTGGATGCAGGTGGGAAAAAAGTTGCCCACCTTGGATGTCTCCGCGGCGATGCGTCGCCCCCTTGGATCCGGATGGCCCGTGGAACTCGTTTCCCGATCAAACGTTTATGCGTAGGTCGCCGGGTCCCCGGCGACCGCTGTCGCGTGACTGCGATCCGCAACACGTTCTCCGAACCGCCGAGGGGGATCGATGCTTCGTGCCGGACTACGCCTCATTGCATCATCCGCGATCATCCTGACGGTGCTTGCGCTCGGCGCCTGTACTACGGTCCGGGAATCGAGCCCGCAACGAACGGCCACCGAACAGCTGTTGATCTCGACCGCGGTCGACCGCGCCGTCGAGCGCATGGACCTCAAGATCCCTCAAGGCACCAAGGTATTCCTCGATGCCGATCAGCTCGGCGGCAGCGACGACGGCAAATATGCCGCGGGTGCGATGAAGGATCGCCTGTTGCGGGGCGGCGCCGCTCTCGTTGCCGACCGCGGCAAGGCCGACGCGGTGGTCGAGATCCGCGCCGGCGCACTCTCGATCGACGACAAGCAGACCCTGGTCGGGACTGACACCTTCGACGTGCCGATCCCGCTGGCCGGCCAGGCGAAGATCCCCGAGATCGCGCTCTACAAGGACAAGGAGCGGCTCGGAATCGCCAAGATCGCGGCCATCAGCTACAGCACGGCCGACGGCACGCTGATCGATGCCTCGGGCCCGCAATTCGGCTATTCGCACCAGGACGAGCACACTCTCCTGCTCTTCTTCTCGTGGCGCTCCAGCGACCTGCCCAAGGAGAAGGCAACCCTGCTCGACCTCGAGTGAGGGAGAAGCCCTCATCCCGACATGGAGACGACGTGGTCTGAGACCTTTCCAACATCGGCCGGCGCCCGCTATAGATGCTGAATTCGATCTGAGCGGAAGGAGCTGGATATGAAGCGCGTGGTCTTTACCGGCGGTAGCGGCAAGGCGGGCAAGCATGCGTTGCAGGTGTTGCTCGATCACGGCTACCAGGTCCTGAACCTGGACACCAAGCCGCTGGACAATCCCAAGGCGCGCACCCTCATCACCGACATCACCGATTCCGGACAGGTCTTCAACGCCCTCACCAGCTATGCCGGCCTGCACGAGTTCGACCCCGATCTGCGCGCCCAGCCGATCGACGCGGTGGTGCACTTCGCCGCCATCCCGCGCATCATGATCACGCCGGACAACGAGCTCTACCGCATCAACGTGATGGGCACTTACAACATCATCGAGGCCGCGGTGAAGCTCGGCATCAAGAAGATCATCATTGCCTCAAGCGAGACCACCTATGGCGTGGTGTTCGCCGACACCCCGCGCGAGCCGGACTACTTTCCGCTGGACGAGGAATACGACGTCAACCCGATGGACAGCTACGCGCTCTCCAAGGTGATCAACGAAAAGACCGCGCGCGCCTTCGCGCAGCGCACCCATGCCGACATCTATGCCCTGCGCATCGGCAATGTGATCGAGCCGCACGAATATGCCTTGTTCCCGAAATGGTTCCAGGATCCCGGCTTCCGCAAGAAGATCGCCTGGAGCTACATCGACGCCCGCGACCTCGGCGAACTGTGCCACTGCTGCATCGAGACCAATGGCCTCGGCTTCCAGGTCTTCAACGCATCGAGCGGCGATACCTCGTCGGATCTGCCGACCGCGGAGCTGCTGAAGCGCTTCTATCCCAAGGTGCCGGTGAAGGCGAAGCTCGGCGAGTTCGAGACCCTGCTCTCCAACAAGAAGGCGCGCGAAAAGCTCGGCTTCCGGCAGCAGCACTTCTGGCGCAACTATGTGAAGGGCTAGGAAGCGCCGCGTGGACAGTTTCGCCGATAGCTACGCCGAGGCGCGCGGGAAGTTCCTCAGCGCGGCATGCGATGCGGGGGCGCGCGTCCACAGCTGCGGTCGTGACGACGTCAGGGGCATCGAGGGCGAGCGCCTCGCCTGCGACGTCGCCGTGCTTGGTCCGGATCGTGCCGAACGGGCAGCCATCATCGTCACCGGAACGCATGGCATCGAGGGTTTCGCGGGCTCCGCGGTCCTGCATCGCTGGCTCACGTCGCGCCGCGCGACGGACGACGGCGTCAAACTTGTCCTGGTGCACGCCATCAACCCCTGGGCCTTCTCGCACAAGACGCGCACAAACGAGAACAATGTCGATCTGAACCGCAACTTCATTCGCGACAATGTCGGCTACGAGCGACAGAACCCCGGCTACGACGCGCTGGCGCCTTTTCTCCACAGCGACCCCACCGATGCGCGCCGGTGCCTCGAGGCATGGCGCGGCTATAAGAGCCACCTTGATCAGAACGGCTGGCATCTCGAGAACGAGATGCTGGAGGGGCAGTGCCACCGGGCCGAAGGCCTGTTCTATGCCGGCAAGGAGCCGGCATGGTCGAACCTGCTGTTTCGCAGGATCGTGGACGAGCACCTCGCCAGCGCGAATACCATCGGTTTCATCGATTGGCATACCGGTGTCGGGAGCTTTGGCGAGATCGTCTATCTCATCTTCGATGAGGTCGGCAGCCCCGAGCATGCCGCCGCCGCGCACTGGTGGAACTGCGACACGAAGAAATCGGCGTTCCATTCCGGAGCGACGCCGAAATATCGCGGTCTGCTCTGCCAATCGATCCGTCAGGAGCGTCCCGCAGCGCGCATTGCCGGCGCGCTGGTCGAATTCGGCACCGCGGACGAATACACCATCTTCCGCGGCGACTGCCTGGATCGCTGGGTAAGATTCGAAGGACGCGGCGATCCGAACGCGGCACATCTCCAGGAGGACTATAAGAACATCATGTGCCCGCGCGATCTGTCCTGGCGGCGGATGGTCCTGAGCGAAGGGCCCAGCATCATGGACAAGCTCATCGAAGGCGTCCGCTCCTGGCGCGACTGACGCGGCGCCCGCCGCACTTCATCCTTCGTGCTTCGGAATCGGCGCGCCGCATGCGAGCGAAAGATCGCGATCGGCGTTGGCCCAATTGCGCGCCGTAACGAGCTGCGCGCAATTCAGGAACTGGGCGCCCAGCAGCACCGCGCCATCCAGGTCGGCATCCTTCAGCACGGCCTTGAACAGGTTCGCCCCCTCCAGCCGCGCATGGGTCAGCCGCGCCCCGCGCAGGACCGCGCCGCGCAGATCGGCCTGACGCAGGTCCGCGTCGCTGAGGTCGGCCCAGGTGAGATCGAGGCCGCGCAGAGGTGCGCCGGCCAGGTTCGGCACGTGTCCGCCCGGTTCGTCACGCCATGCGTTCCAACCGGCCACGCCCGCGCGCAGCAGGGCAACATGATCCAAATCAGCCATGATCGCCTCCTGATCCGAGGTCGGGTGAAAGTCGGGTGTGGCTGTCGCGTTGTGCCGATGCGACCTGCGTGGCGGTGAGTCCCGCCGCCTCGCGCAGGTCCGCGCCCGAAAGATCGGCGCCGTCCAGCTTCGCTACCCGCAAATAGGCGCTCCTGAGGTCGCAGCGGCGCAGCGAGGCGCCGCTGAGGATGGCGCCACCCAGCCGCGCGCCGCGCAGGTCCGCGCCATCCAATTGCGCCAGCCGCAGGTTGGCGCCGCGCAGATTGGCGCCGCGCAAATCCGCGCCGCCGAGCTCCGCCTTTTCGAGATTGGCACCGCTGAGATCCGCATCGCGCAGGCGCGCCCGTGAAAGATTCGATTCCGCCAGCAGCGCGAATTCCATCTCCGCTTTCTCGAGCCGCGCGTCGGCCAGGTCCGCGCCTGTCAACAGCGCCCCGCCCAGCCGCGCCGCCGTCAGATCGATATTGCGCAGGCGTGCGCCGCGCAGGCTGGCGCCTGCCAGGTTCGCGCCTTGCAGATTTGCCTCGCTGCAATCGGCGCGGTCGAGCCGCGCATGTGTCAGCCGCGCTCGCCGCAGATCGGCGGCGACAAGGTACGCGTCCGAAAGGTCCGCGCCTCTCAGGTCGGCGCGCGCGCCTTCCCGCCTGTCGGTCTCCAGATAGCGCCGATGCGCACCCAGAATGCGCGCCAGATCGGCGCGATCGGCCATGGGCTGATCGCTGACCATGCCCCCATTCTATGCTCTTTGTCGGCCAATCCCAGGCTCTTAGGCCACTATCCCAGCGCGACCTTGCGGAATGCCGCCGGCGGCATCACATTTTCACCAAGTGTCCCATGCGGCGTAACGCAAACGCACCCACGGCACGCTGGTACCGCCGGTCGCTCGCCGGCGCAGGCATATTGTTGCTGAGCGCCTTCACGGCGGCGTCCGTGCCCGCACAGCAGGCCACCGTGCCATCATCCCGACAGGCGCTGGTGATTGACATCGAAGGCGCGATCGGCCCCGCCATCGCCGATCATGTGGCGCGGCAGCTGGACAAAGCGGATCCCGCGCGCGTCGGCCTCGTCATCCTGCGCCTCGATACGCCTGGCGGTCTGGACATTGCGATGCGCAAGATCATTCGCGCGGAACTCGCTTCGCCGGTTCCGGTCGTCGCCTATGTCGCGCCCAGCGGCGCGCGTGCCGCCAGCGCCGGCACCTACATCACCTACGCCGCTTCGGTCGCGGCGATGGCGCCGGGCACCAACCTCGGCGCCGCGACGCCGATCGTGATCGGCGACATGCCGGAGCTGCCGGCGCCGGAGCCTGCTGGCCCGGGCAAGGAACCGCCGCAAAAGGACGGCGCCAAGGAAGAGCCGAAGCAGCCGCCCGCCGACGCCGACGCTTCCACGCGCAAGATGGTGAATGACGCCGTCGCCTATATACGCAGCCTTGCGCAGTTGCATGGCCGCAACGCCGACTGGGCCGAAAGCGCGGTGCGCGGCGCCGCCAGCCTTCCCGCCGAGGAAGCGCTGAGGCAGGGCGTGATCGACCTCATCGCGCCGACGCTTCCGGACCTCTTGCGCAAGATCGATGGCCGCACGGCGATTGTCGCGGGCGAGCATAGGACGCTGGTGACCTCCGATCTGGAGCTGAGCGTGGTGGAGCTGGATTGGCGGACGCGGCTGCTGGCGGTGATCACCGATCCCAACATCGCCTATCTGCTGATGCTGGTCGGAATCTACGGGCTGATCTTCGAGCTGTCCAATCCGGGCAGCGTCCTGCCCGGCACGCTGGGCGGCATCAGCCTGCTGCTGGCGCTGTTCGCCTTCAGCGTCCTGCCGATCGACTTCGCCGGCGTCGCCCTGGTGCTGCTTGGCATCGCGCTGATGATTTCGGAGGCATTCGTTACGTCGTTCGGCATCCTGGGGCTGGGCGGCATCGTCGCCTTCGTCGTCGGCTCGATCATCATGTTCGAGCCCGGCTCGACCAATTTCGGCCTGTCGCTCTCCGTCATCGTCGCCAGCACCGCGGTCAGCGCCGGCCTTCTGCTGCTGACACTCGCCATGCTCGTGCGGTCGCGGCGCAAGGCGGTCGTGACGGGCCCCGCGGCGCTGATCGGCGCAACCGGCGACGTCACCGAATGGTCGGAGGGCGAAGGCCGGGTGCGGATCCTGGGCGAAGTCTGGCGTGCTCGCGCAACCTCGGCGCTCCGCCCCGGCGAACGTATCAAGGTGCGAGGCCGTGACGGCTTGATGCTGTTGGTGGACCGCATCGAAAGCTCATAGGAAGGAGGCGCGATCATGACCATCACCCTGGTGTTCGTCGCAACGATCATCGTGCTCATCGGACTCATCGTGGCGGCGGCCATCCGCATCTTCCGCGAATATGAGCGGGGCGTGGTTTTCACCCTCGGCCGCTACACCGGGACCAAGGGGCCGGGCCTGGTGCTGATCGTGCCCGTGATTCAGCAGGTGGTGCGGGTCGACCTCAGGACGATCGTGAACGACGTGCCGACCCAGGACGTGATCTCGCGCGACAACGTCTCGGTCAAGGTCAATGCCGTGATCTATTTCCGCGTGATCGACGCCGAGAAAGCCATCATCCAGGTCGCGAATTTCTTGGAGGCGACCAGCCAGCTGGCCCAGACCACCCTGCGCTCGGTGCTTGGCAAGCACGAGCTGGATTCGATGCTGTCCGAGCGCGACAAGCTCAACGCCGACATCCAGGACGCGCTCGACAAGCAGACCGACGCCTGGGGCATCAAGGTGTCCAATGTCGAGATCAAGCGCGTCGATCTGGATGAGAGCATGATCCGCGCCATCGCCAAGCAGGCCGAGGCCGAGCGCATCCGCCGCGCCAAGATCATCAATGCCGAAGGCGAGCAGCAGGCGGCACAGAAGCTGGTCGATGCCGCGCGCATCCTGCAGCCGGTGCCCCAGGCCATGCAGCTGCGCTACCTGTCCGCTCTGCACGACATCGCGAACGAGCGCAGCTCGACCATCGTCTTTCCCTTCCCGATCGACCTTGCGGAGACGCTGACCGCCCTGGGCAAGAGCCGCGCGGAGTGAGCCAATCCGGGCAGCCAGGTCGTAACGCAATTCGCGTTGTATGCGTTTGTTCTTGATTTGTTCTCTTCGCTGGCGCACTATTCGGCCATGCCGAAATATGAACCCGATCTGGACCTGCCTTTGGTCCCCGACCCAACATTGCCAAATCAGGCGATGAAAGGCCGCGGCGCGGTCAGCAATCGGCCGGGCCGTTACGAGCTGGGCGAGCGGCCGCTCGAGGATGACGGCTGGAGCCAGCCGAGCGCCTTGGCGAGCGGCGATCCGGACGGCGAGCCGCCGCCGCTGGTCACCAAGGTCGCGCTCGATTCCAGTCGCACCATCATGGCGCACAACCAGTCGCCGGACGTGCCGTTCGATCGCTCCATCAACACCTATCGCGGCTGCGAGCATGGTTGCGTCTACTGCTTCGCGCGGCCGACCCACGCTTTTCTCGGCCTGTCGCCCGGTCTCGATTTCGAAAGCAAGCTGTTCGCCAAGCCGGATGCCGCGAAGTTGCTGGACAAGGAATTGCGCAAGCCCGGCTACAAGCCGGATGTGCTGGCGCTCGGCGCCGTGACCGATGTCTACCAGCCGATCGAGCGGCAATACCGCATCACGCGCAGCGTGCTGAAAGTGCTGAGCGACTTCAACCATCCCGTCGGCATCACCACCAAGAGCGCGCGGGTTCTGGACGATCTCGACCTCATCGCCGACATGGCCACGCGCAAGCTCATCATGGTGTCGATGTCGGTGACCAGCCTCGATCGCGATCTGGCGCGCAAGCTGGAGCCGCGCGCTTCCACGCCGCCCAAACGCATCGGCGCCATCAAGACGCTGAGCGAGGCGGGCGTGCCGGTGGCGATCTCGGTCGCACCCATCATCCCGGCGATCACCGATCACGAGATCGAGGCCCTGATCGCCGCCGGGGCGGAGGCCGGCGCGAAATGGGTCAACTGGACGCTGCTGCGCTTGCCGCTGGAGATCAAGGACCTGTTCATCGAGTGGCTGGTCGCGCATTTTCCTGGCAAGGCCAAGCATGCCATCAGCCTGATCAGCCAGTGCCACGGCGGCATCGCTTATCGCAGCCAGTGGGGCACGCGCATGAAGGGCGAAGGCCCCTATGCCGACATCATCCGCGAGCGGGTGGAGAAAGCGGCGCGCCGTCACGGCCTCGACAAGCGCGAATATGATCTGGACTGCACGCGCTTCGCGGTCCCGAAGAAACCGGACCGGCAGTTCGAATTGTTCTGCTAGTGCGCCGAATTGATGTAGGCGAGAGGATCGCCACAATTCATGCAGTTCGAATTGTTCTGCTACTGCGCCGAATTGATGTAGGCGAGAGGATCGCCACAATTCATAATGAGCGGGCGATTGATGACGGAAATTATTCGAGAGCCGGGCCCGGCGCCCGGCGCCGATACGAGGCGGAATATGACCCCCAAGGTCAAAAGGCGGTTGACGACGATCCTGTGCGCGGACGTCAAGAGCTACGCGCGCCTGATGGAAAGCGACGAGACCCGCACCATCGGCACGCTGCGGCAGTATCGCGCGGCGATGGACTCGCTGGTCGAGCGCCACGAAGGGCGCACCATCAACACCTGGGGCGATGCCGTCATCGCCGAATTCGCGAGCGTGGTCGAAGCCGTGCAATGCGCGATCGAGGTCCAGCGCGAGCTGGCCGGCCATAACCGCGCGCTGCCCGAGGCCGAGCAGATGTGGTTCCGCATCGGCATCAATCTCGGCGACGTGATGGTGGAGAACGACGATCTCTATGGCGAAGGCGTGAACATCGCTGCGCGCCTGCAGGAGCTGGCCGAGCCGGGCGGCATCCTGATCTCCGGCCCGGTCTACGACCTGGTGCGCAACAAGCTGTCGGTCGGCTTCGACTATCTCGGCCAGCAGCCGGTCAAGAACGTCACGGAGCCGGTGACCAGCTACCGCATCGTGCTGGATGGCGAAGCGCGGCCGGCGATGGCCGTGCCGAGCGCCGCGCCGCGCGAGATTCCCGGCGCCGATAGCCGGCCGCTCGGCTCCGGTCCGCAAACTCGTCCGGCAAGGCTGTGGTCGCGCTTTCGCGAGCTGCCGCGCCCGGTCAGGGTCGTCACCGTCATTGTCCTGTTCCTCTTCACCATCAATCTATTCACCGGCTTCGACCCGATCTGGTTCCACTGGCCGGCCGCAGCCGGTGCCCTGTTCGTATTCCTGTGGCTGAGCTTGGTCGGGCATAAGAAACGGCAATAATCGCACCCTGGCGGACGACACCAGCATAGCGCGCTGCGAATACGCGATCTGTCTCAATTCGGCTCGCTGAACTGTAGAAACTGAAAGGTTTCCTTCTCCGGCGCCAACACGATCGTGAGGGTGGACGCGGATGGCGGCGGCGCCAATTACCAGACGCTCGCCACCCTCACC
>DASYRS010000314.1:0-10738 GCA_036004205.1 Dongiaceae bacterium | reverse complement strand
ACCGAACTGGAAGCCGCCGCGTTCCGGCGCCTGGTCCAGCACCTGCGCGAGCGCACCGACGTGCAGAACATCGATCTGATGAACCTGGCCGGCTTCTGCCGCAACTGCCTGTCGAAATGGTACCGCGCCGCCGCGGAAGAGAAGGGCGTGCCGCTCACCGACCCTGAGGCGCGCGAGATCGTCTACGGCATGCCGTACGAGGAATGGAAGGCGAAGCACCAGAAGGAAGCGGGCGGCGAGCAGACGAAGGCCTTCGCGGAGACGCATAAGCACTAGTCTTCTGCGCCGCTCTTCATTCGTGATGGTCGTGCCAAGCACGACCATGACGAAAGGAGGGATCGTTGTGACAATATCACTCATCGACCCAACGCTATTGGCGCCGACTCTAGTCGCAGCGATGGCCTATACGCTGACTCCTGGCCCCGCATTCCTGGCGCTGCTGGGCATCGGCGCGACGCAGGGGCGGCGGGCGGGGATCGGGTTCCTGGCCGGGCATCTGGCCGGCGACGTGGTGTGGGCATCGCTCGCGCTCGTCGCCATCATCGGCGCGCAATCGCTCGGCACCACGATGTTCGATCTCCTGGGTCTGGCCTGCGGTCTCTATCTCTGCTGGCTCGGCTGGAAGGCGGCGAGCACGCGCGGCAACTCCGATCCGCAAGCAAGCGTAGGCGCGCGGCGGCCGCTGCTGCGCGGCCTTGCCTTCGGCCTGATGAATCCCAAGGGCTATCCGGTGGCGGTCGCGACCTTCACCTCGCTGCTCGCCGGCCGGTCGCAGGATCTGAGCTGGGAGCGCATGCCGCTCCTGCTGCTCGCGGCGTTCGCCGGCTTCGTTCTGGCGGATGGCGTGCTGGCCTATGTGGTCGGCGCGGGGCTGGTCCGGCGGTTCTATCGCCGGCATCAGCTGTGGGTGACGCGCGCCTCCGGGCTGCTGTTCATCGGCTTCGGGCTGAATGCGCTCTGGCACTCGACCCACTCGCTGTGGACGGCCTGGCGCCGGGGTTAGGCGCGCAGCACCGACTTCAAGAAGCCCTGCACTTCGCCGCGCAGCTTGCCTGATTGCTGGAGGAGGGCCTGGGCGGCCTTGGAAAGCATGTCGGCGCTGGCGCCGGAATCGGTTGCGGAATTGCGCACGCCTTCGATGATGCTGGCGGTCGATTGCGTGCTTTGGGACATATCGTGGGCGGTCTTGGCGATTTCCTGGGTGGCGCCGCCCTGATGCTCCACGGCGTGGGTCATCTCGTCCGAGATCGATTTGATCTCGCGGATCGTATCGGCGATCGCATGGATGGCCTCGACCGCCCGGCCGGTTGCGGTCTGGATCGCGGAGATCTGCGCCGAGATATCCTCGGTTGCCCGAGCCGTCTGCGTGGCCAGGTTCTTGACTTCGGACGCGACGACGGCAAAGCCCTTGCCGGCTTCACCGGCGCGCGCCGCCTCGATCGTGGCGTTGAGCGCCAGCAGATTGGTCTGGCCCGCGATATCGTTGATCAACTGGATGATGTCGCCGATCTTCTGCGCCGCGGTGGAGAGTTCGCGGACCGACTGGCTGGTGCCGTCGGCCTGCGTAACCGCGCTGCCCGTGATGTCGGCGGAGCGCCGCGCCTGGCCGAGGATTTGAGACACCGAGGTGCTCAATTCCTGCGCGGCCTTGGTAATCATTTCCGCCTCGGCGAGCGTGGCCTGCGAGGCTTTCGCGGCATCGCCGGCACTGCTCGAGGATTGATGGGTCTGTCGGGCCATGGTCTCGGCGAGTTTCGCCGCCTGCTCCGACTTGGCGGTGACATCATCGACCAAAGCGCCAACGGCGCGCTCAAACTCTCCGGCAATGCCGCTGCGCATCGTGTCGCGCTCACTCTTCGCACGCGCCTGCGCCTCAATTTCATGCTGGCTGGCGGCGCGCGCTGATTCGGTGGCTTCGTTGGCGGTGGTCAACGCCTGTTCCGCTTTGGTCAATGCGTGAATCAGATAACGCCCCACCAGAATGAGGACACTGGCTTCGATCAGCACGATCACGGCATGCAACACGACCCGGCCCACCGCATCGCCGCCCGGATATACCAGGGCGGGCAAGGTGAAATTGAGGATCAGGTGATGAAGCGCTACGGTCACCGTCGCCGCCAGAATTGCGCGCCAGTCGCAGAACGCGACCAGCATTGCCAAGGTGGCGAAGAAATACATGTGAATGTCGACCTGCCACGGATGGCCCTGCATCGAGCCGAGCACGCAGGATACGGTCAGCATCATGGCGACCGCCAAGAACAGCCGCTGTGCTGCGCCGCCGGCGAGGAAGATCATGCTGCCTGTAGAAACAGCGATCGCGGCCATCACCGCGCTTAGCCATCCGGGCGAGCCCTGCACCTGCCATTCGAGCATGACCACCAGCGGCAGATGTGCCGCGATGAAGAGGGCCATGAAGCGCGCCGTGCGGACGCGCAGGATTTCAACCGCGTTCATTGTCGGAACTCTCTACGTTGGAAGTCAGGCAGCCCAGCAGGCCATCGAAACGCAACACCAGCCAGGCACCGGAATGATAGAGGCGACCGACAAACCCGGGCTCGCCGGAAACGGCGATAATGCCGGTGCCGGTCGTCGCAAGCGCCTCTCCACCGGCCGCGGCGACGATGCGGAGCGCGTCGGCGCCAGGCGCGATCACGGCTACGCGCTCGCCGTCGCCGGGCAGAACCTGTGGCGCGGCGATGCCGGCGAAGCCGCAGAGCAGCAAGGCAAGACACGGGCCGAATATCTTCAGCCGTTCCGTGGCGGTCACTGTTGCACCCGGTTAAACGTTTCATCGGACGCGCAGGGCTGCATTTGTGAGGTATTTTGAGTAAAGGGCCGGTTAAGAGAAACGTGCCGCTCCACTCCCCGCCGCGTTATTTCCGCTTTCAGTCCTAGCGGGACTCTTGCGCAGCCGCCGCCGCGCGCCGCGATGGCCACACCACGATCGCGAGACCGAGCAGGATGACGCAACCGCCGGCGATGAGCGAAGTGCGCAGCGGCTCTTCGAACCACACCACGCCGGTCGCCACGCCGACCGGCGGCATCAGCAACGTAAAGGGCAGCAGCTGGTCGATGCGATTGCGCACCAGCAGGTGGTACCAAAGGATATAGCCGCCGGCGAAGCCGACGAGCGCAATAGCCACCAGCCCGACCCAATCTCCCACGCTCGCGCTCGCGAGCTGGCCCAGCTGATCGCGCTCCAGGAGCAGGCTCGCCACCAGGGCCTGCGGCCAGGCATGGCGCGCCATCGCCGCGTAGAAGGTGGCGCCGCTGTCGCGGCAGCGCAGCCTGATCAGGATCTGCGCCGCCGACCATGACAGCGACGCGATCGCGATCACCGCGACGCCGAGCCACGAATTCTTCTCGCCCGGCGCGCCGATCACGATCGCGACGCCCGCCAGCGCCACGACGCAGCCGAGGCCATTGCGCAGGTTCGGCCGGTCGATGCGCGCGATCCAGGACATCAGGATCGCGAACGGCACGGTCAATTGCAGGAGCAAGGTGGAGGTGCTCGCCGGCAGCATGCTGAGGCCGAGCGCCAGCAGGCAGCTCTGCACGCTGCCGCCGAGCGCGGCGATCAGCATCATCCAGCGGAACGGCGTGGTGCTGCGCGGCGCCAGCGGCGTCACCACCAGGGCGATGATCGCATACACCATGGCGACGAACAGCAGCGGCGGAAAGGCAGCCACGAACGGCTTCATCGAGGTGAAGCCGACGCCCCAGATCAGCTGGACCAGGACGGCGAGGGCGATCTCCAGCGCGGGCATGAAGGGCTCGAAGCGGGGAAAATTGTGGCGACAATGCCTCGCCCGTCGGCGCGCTGCAAGCAGCCCACGTTATTCACGTTATCCACAGGCGTTCGGCGCTTGTTCCCACCGGCGGCGGCGGACTAGAGTCGCCGCCGTTTCCCGAGTCGGGGCGATCGTTTTCATTGGCGGAGCAGATTATGGCGGATGCGGGCGGCATTGCGGCGGACCGGCTGAAATCCTTCATCGAGCGCATCGAGCGCCTGGAGGAGGAGAAAGCGGCCATCGCCGGGGATATCCGCGAGGTCTACTCCGAAGCCAAGTCGACCGGCTTCGAAACCAAGATCATGCGTCAGGTGGTGCGCCTCAGGAAAATGGAGGCCCACGACCGGGAGGAGCAGGAACAGCTGCTTGACCTCTACAAGCGTGCCGTCGGCATGGTGGGCTGACCGCTTCCCATCGCCATTTCACCGATTTTCCGGCCGGTCCGGGATGCTATGATGCCCGGATGGGCGACCTTGCGGGCATCAAGCTCATCGAATCCTCGGAGTTGAACTCCGAGGTCGTCCGTGCCGCCGTCGATTATTGGCAGAGCAAGCGAAGCGGCGATGCGCCACCGGCGACCGATTCGTTCGATCCGCTCGAGGTTCCGCGCCTGTTGCCCTATCTGATGCTGAAAGACGTGCGGCGCGATCCGTGGGACTTCCGCTATCGCGTGGTCGGCACGACCGTGCGCGAGCATTCGCGCCACGACTGGACGGGAAAATGGATGTCGGAAGTCGATGGCCAGGGCGATGGCTCGACGGTGTTCCGCGTCATGCGCTGGGTCAGCGAGGAGCGCCGGACCGCGATCTTCCGCCCGCCCTATGTCGGCCCTCACAAGGAGTTCAAGTCTTGCGAGGCCGCTGTGATGCCGTGGACCGGTGACGACGGTCTGGTCGACCGCGTGCTGGTGGCGGTGGATTTCCTGATGGCCTGACACCGAGCAGAGTCGTGCCGATGGGTCCGTGACAGACGTCGCAGACCCAGTCGAGCCGGCGCTGCAGGAGATGATGCTCACCCTTGCCACGGATGTCCGCCAATGCCGCAAAGGCTGCGACGGCGTGATAGATGGCGGCCTGCTCCCAGGAGGCGAACTGGTCGCCCTCGGCCGCGTATGAAGCGAGCGCTCGCCGTGCGAATGCGTCACTGAACGAATGGAAATACATGAAGTCAACGTGCCGGTCCGCCAGGCCGGCGTCGTCCAAATCGAACAGGCCCTTGAGCGCGCCCGTGTCCGGATCGACCGCCATGTTGCCGCCCCATAAGTCGCCGTGGGCGAGGACAATGTCGTCCTCGCGCGGCTCGTACGCGCGGTGGAGATCGAGAAGCCTGTCAAATGCGTTTGCCGTGACTGGCTCCGGCAACTTCCCTTCCAGACGGGCGCGCAGAGCGTCGGCTGTCGGTAATGTGTCTATATTTGCGGAGCCGAACTCTTCGGCCTCCTCCCTGGTCAGGGCACCATGCAGCTGAGCAAGAGCGCTGCCCAGGTCGCTCGCGAGCCTCATGGCTTGCGGGCGGGCCGCGAAGTCGCGCTCGCGTCCTTCGCCGCCGACCTGTGCCCCGGGGACAAGGGTGCGCACCTGCAGGTCGGGGCCGTCGTACTGGATGGAAGGCAGGCCGAAGGAGACCCGGGAGCCCAGCAACCGCAGTAGTTTCGCCTCCCGCGCCAGCCGTGCGGCGGCGGACGCGTTGTCCGCGACCAGCGCCAGGATGTTGCCGGGCAGACGCGCGATCCAGCGCCCGTGTCGCTGCTCCAGCCGGAGCTCGCTTGGCGGTAGGGTCAGCCCGGCGCGGGATCGCAGCGCGGCCGACACTGTCTCCGGTGTAACAGGTTCGAGCTGCTCCATGCCCGCGCCAGGAACCACGGCGCTAGTCCGGCGGCCCCGCATGGTGGCAGGCGACGTAGTGGCTGGAGCTGGCGGGCAGCAGATCGGGCATCACCTGGGCGCAGATCTCGGTGGCGCGCGGGCAGCGGGTGCGGAACGGGCAGCCCGACGGCGGATTGAGCGGCGAGGGCAGATCGCCCTTCAGTACGATGCGATTCTTCTGCTTTTCCAGATCGGGATCGGGAATCGGCACCGCCGAATTCAGCGCCTGGGTATAGGGATGCAGCGGATTGGAGTAGATCGAATCGCGGTCCGCGATCTCCATCACCTTGCCGAGATAGAGCACCATCACCCGGTGGCTGATGTGCCGCACCACGCTGAGATTGTGCGAGATGAAGATCAGCGACATGCCCATCTCGTGCTGCAGATCCATCAGCAGGTTGACGATCTGCGCCTGGATCGAGACGTCGAGGGCTGAGACCGGCTCGTCGCACACGATCATGCGGGGGCTGTTGATCATGGCGCGGGCGATGCCGATGCGCTGGGCCTGGCCGCCGGAGAATTCGTGCGGATAGCGGTTGATCTGGTTCGGCAGCAGGCCGACCTTGGCCATCATCTGCCGGACCCGGTCCTTCACCTGCTGGCGCGACAGGTTGGGATTGAAGACGGTCAGCGGCTCCGCGATGATCTGGCCGACCGTCATGCGCGGGTTGAGCGAGGCGAGCGGATCCTGGAAGATGATCTGCATGTCGCGCCGCTTCTGCTGCATCTCGCCGTGATCCAGCGCATGCAGATCCTCGCCCAGCCACACCACGCGCCCGGCCGTGGCCGGCAGCAGGCGCAGGACGGCGCGCCCCAGGGTCGACTTGCCGCAACCGGATTCGCCGACCAGGCCCAGGGTCTCGCCGGGCCGCAGGTCGAAGGTGACGCCGTCGACGGCTTTCACCACGGCGGTCGGGCCGCCGAACAGGCCCTTGCGGCTGACGTCGAAGTGAACCTTGAGGTCCTGGACCGAAAGGAGCGGAGCGGTGCTCATAGCGCCTCCAGATGACAGGCCTTGGCGCGCCCTTCGGCGATCGTGCGGAGCAGCGGTTGCTCGGCGGCGCAGCGGTCGAAGGCATAGGAGCAGCGGTCGCGGAACCGGCAGCCATCGGGCAGGTGCTGCAGATTGGGCGGCTGGCCGCCGATGGTCTGCAGCCGGTTGGCGCGATGCTCGTCCAACCGCGGCATGGAGCGGAGCAGGCCCTGGGTATAGGGGTGCTGCGGCGTCTTGAACAAGGGGCCGGCGTTGGCGCGCTCCGCGACTTCGCCCGCGTACATCACCATCACGCGATTGGCGAGGCCGGCGATGACGCCGAGATCATGGGTGATGAGCGCGATCGCCATGCCGGTTTCCCGCTTCAGCTTGCCCAGCAGATCGAGGATCTGCGCCTGCACCGTGACGTCAAGCGCGGTGGTCGGCTCGTCGGCGATCAGCAGCTCGGGTTCGCACAGCAGGGCCATCGCGATCATGACACGCTGGCGCATGCCGCCGGAGAATTCGTGCGGGAACATATGGACCCGCCGGCGCGCCTCCGGAATCTGCACGATGTCCAGGAGGTTGACGGCGGCGGTGAGGGCGGCGTCCTGGCTCATGCCGCGATGGGTTTCCAGCACCTCGGTCATCTGCCGCTTCACGCTGAGGTAGGGGTTCAGCGAGGTCATCGGATCCTGGAAGATCATGGACATTTTCACGCCCCTGATCTTGTTCAGCTCGTCGACCTTGAGGTTCAGGATCTCCTTGCCCTTGAACTGCACGCTGCCCTCGGCGCGGCCGTTCTTGGCCAGGAGGCCCATGACAGACATGAATATCTGGCTCTTGCCCGAACCGGATTCACCGACGATGCCCAGTGTCTCGCCCGCTTCGATCGAGAAGCTGACATCATTGACGGCGCGGACCGTTCCCTCGGGCGTGGAAAAGCTGGTGTTGAGGTTGCGGACGTCGAGGATGGCGGTCATGCGCGGGGTTTCCTCAACGATCCTTGGGATCGAGCGCGTCACGCATCCCATCGCCTATGAAATTGAGGCAGAGCAGCGTGACGGCCAGGATGCCGCCGGTGCCGATGATGGCCCAGGGCGCGATCCCCATGACCACCGCCGCCTCGCTGACCAGGGTGCCCCAGCTCGAATCCGGCTCCTGCACGCCCATGCCGAGGAAGCTGATGAAGCTCTCGGTCAGGATGACGTTGGGAACGGTCAGCGTCACGTAGACCACCACCGGCCCCAGGCAGTTGGGGATGATGTGGCGGGTGATGATGCGCCACTTGGAAACGCCGCTTGCCTCCGCCGCCTCGATGAACTCGCGCCGGCGGATGGAAATGGTCTGGCCGCGTACGATGCGTGCCATGTCGAGCCAGCTGACCGCGCCGATCGCGACATAGATCAGGGTGATGAAGCGTCCGAACACCACCGTCAGCATGATGACGAAGAAGATGAAGGGGATCGAATAGAGGATATCGACAATCCGCATCATGAAGCCGTCGATCCGGCCGCCGATGAAGCCGGCTGTCGCGCCCCAGATCACGCCGATGACGAGGCTGACCAGAGTGGCGGTGAAGCCGACCAGCAGCGAGACCTGGCCGCCGTAGAGCGTCCGCACGAACAGGTCGCGGTTGTTGGCGTCGGTCCCGAGCAGATAGCCGAGCTCCAGGTTGGGCGGCCCCCAGCTTTCGAGGTCCCAGTTGATGTCGTCGGGCGCGCGCAGGCCGAGATGCGGCGCGAGGAAACAGGCGGCGACGATCACGCAAAAGACGATCAGGCTGGCGACCGCCGCCTTGTTGCGGAGAAACCGGTGCCTGGCATCCGCCCACAGGCTGCGGCCCTGGACTTCCTGTACGGCTCCGATGGAGATATCTGCGACAGCCATGGCTTACCTCAATCGTACCGGACCTTGGGGTCCAAGACGCCGTACAGCAGGTCGGCGATCAGATTGCACAGGATGATGAGCGCGCCATAGAAGACCGTCACGCCCATCACCAGCGTGTAGTCGCGATTGAGCGAGCCCTGCACGAAATAGCGACCGATGCCGGGGATGGAGAATATCTGCTCCACCACCACCGACCCGGTGATGATGTTGGCGACCGCGGGACCCAGATAGGACACGACCGGCAGGACGGCCGCGCGGATGGCATGGCGCGTGATCGTCACGCGCGCCGGCAGGCCCTTGGCGCGTGCCGTCCGCACGAAATTGCTGCTCAGCACCTCGATCATGCTGGCGCGTGTCAGCCGCGCGATGGCGGCGATCTGCGGCAGGCAGAGCGCGATGACCGGCAGCACGTAGTTCGATGTGTGCCCCCAGCCGCCGACCGGCAACAATTGCAGCTGCATCCCGATCAGCAGGGTCAGGATCGGGGCGACCACGAAATTCGGAACGGCGATCCCGACCATGGACACCGACATCGCGGCATAGTCGGCGGTGCTGTTCTGCCGCAGCGCGGCCCAGATGCCGAGGGTGAGGCCGATCGCCAGCGCCAGCACGATGGCGATGGCGCCCAGCTGCAGCGAGACCGGGAATCCGCCGAAGATCAGCTCGGCAACGCTGAAATCCTTGTATTTGAAGGACGGGCCGAAATCGCCGTGCAGCAGTCCGTTCAGGTAGCGCAGGAACTGCTGCCACAACGGCTCGTCGAGGTGATAGGCCCGCAGCAGGTTTTCCTCGACCTCCTTCGGCACCTTGCGCTCGCGCGCGAACGGCCCGCCCGGCGCTAGGCGCATCAGGAAGAACGTGCCCGCGATGATGATGAAAAGCGTCGGAATCGCACCGCCAAGGCGGCGCATCAAATAATGGAGCACCGATCGATCCTCCAAACGCTGGCAGGCCCGTGGTGCGGGGCTGTTGGCATCTTAGTTCGCTTCGCCGGAAAGACAACGACCGGCAACGCATGGTGCGCTGCCGGTCGTCGATCAGGCCATGCCGGTTATTGCACCGACATGTAACGTCCCATGTGGAAGTCGAGACTGTTGTATGCCCAGCCCTGCACCCGCTTCGAGACCATGTGCTTGGTCTTGTAGTACAGGATCGGGATCAGCGGCAGGTCATCGAGGAAGATCTCCTCGGCCTTCGCCAGGGTCGCCATGCGCTCCTTCGGGTCGGTGATGTTGAAGGATTCCTTCACCAGCTTGTCGAACTCGGGGTTGTTGTAGCCGGCATCGTTGCGCACGCCGGCATCCGAGAGGAACAGGTCGAGGAAGGTGACCGGATCGACATAGTCGGCGATCCAGGCAGCGCGCGACACGTCGTATTGCTTGTTGTCGCGGGTGTCGAGATAGACCTGCCATTCCTGATTGTTCAGGGTGGCGTCGACGCCGATCTGCTTCCACATGTTCTGGATGGCGATCGCGATCTTCTTATGGTTCTCGCTGGTGTTGTAGAGGATCTCCAGCTTCAGCGGCTTGTCCGGGCCGTAGCCGGCCTTGGCCATCAGTTCCTTGGCCTTGGCGATCCGCTGCTCCTTGGGCATGTCCTTGAAGCTGAGGAAGTGGGACGGATAGTCCGGCACTCCCGGCGGAACCCAGGAATAGCCCGGCAGGAAGCTGCCCTGCGTGACCTTTTCGGCGATCGCTTCACGATCGATCCCGAGCGCAAGGGCTTCGCGCAGGTCCTTCTGCTTGCCCAGCGGCTCGCGCGTCAGGTTGATGACGTAGTAGTAGGTGCCGAGATAGGGCTTCGCCTCATACTCGTCCTTCATGTTGGCTTCGATGAACTTCACCTGGTCCGACGGGACCTCGTAGGTGACGTCGAGTTCGTTGTTGCGGAACCGCTTGAACTCCTCCGAGATGTCCTCGGTCGGATAATAGACGATCTTGTCCAGCTTGACGTTCGCGGCGTCGTAATAGTTCGGGTTCTTCACGACCGTCAGCGAGGCCTGCGGAGTCCACTCGCTCAGGGTAAAGGCGCCGTTGCCGACGAAGTTGCCCGGCTTGGTCCAGTCGGCGCCGAACTTGTCGACGGTGGCCTTGTGGACCGGAAGGAAGCTGGAGTGGCGAAGGAGCGCCAGGAAATACGGTGCCGACTTCTCGAGCGTCACTTTCAGCGTCTTGGCATCGACGGCTTGGGCGCCCAGCTTGGAGAAATCCTTCTCCTCG
>DASYRS010000313.1:0-6801 GCA_036004205.1 Dongiaceae bacterium | reverse complement strand
TGCGCCTGGCCGCCCAGCTTGCCGTCGGTGCCGACCTCGCGCGCGACGCGCGTCACCTCCGAGGTGAAGACGCTGAGCTGCTTGATCATCGTATTGACGATGGTGGCGGATCGCAGGAACTCGCCCTTCAGCGGCCGCCCGTCGACCTCGAGCTGCACGGTCTGCAGCAGATCGCCCTGCGCGACGGCGGAGACGGCGCGGGTCAGTTCGGTGGTCGGCCACAGCAGATCGTCGATCAGGGTGTTGATGGAGGCTTCCATTTCCCCCCAGGCGCCGGTCTGGCCGAGCCGGACGCGCTTGCGGGTCTTGCCCTGGCGGCCGACAACCTCGCCCACCTGCTCCAGTTGCTGGGCCATCCGCTCGTTGGCGGCGACGATGTCGTTGAAGGTGTCCGCGATCTTGCCGGCGAGGCCGACCTGATCGCGCGGCAGGCGGACGGAAAAGTCGCCCACCCGCATCGCTTGCAAAGCATCCAGCAGGCTGCGCATCGCGTTGGTCGGATCCGCCAGGTCCGCGCCCGGCGGAAGGCCGACCGCAGCTGGGTTCACCTCATGCGAACCGTTGGGCTCGACCCGGGAAGAACGTTTGGTACTCGGCATTGACCGGCTCCGGAATCCTGGACAGGACGCAACTGACGCCAGTCAGGCGCGGAGGCGGCCGGAAGCGTGGCCGGTCGGTGCGCTCGGACGCGCAAAAGGGCGGTGCCTTGCAATATGACGGCACATTTATCCCAGCATTTTTGACTAATCCCCGCATCCCCGACAAAAGCCCTAGACAGACTTCAGCTAGACGAGAACCGCCTTCCGGCGAATTCGTTCCCAGGAAAGTCAACTATTTTTGAAAAGGTGACCGGCGGGCCGGGCCGGGCCGCCACCGTGAACGAATATTTAACCGGGCGGGGCAACTCTCCCCTGGGTGGCCTAACTCCCGGATTCCGGCCCAGAAAATAGTGCGAGCGGAGCATCATCGGTGAACATGGAACGAGCCGCGTCGGCGCTGCGGGTGGCCGGCCTGCGCAAGACCTTCCAGCGCCCTGCCGTCGATGGCCTCGACCTCAAGGTCGGCCAGGGCGAGTTCTATGCCCTGCTCGGCCCGAACGGCGCCGGTAAGACCACCACCCTGCGGATCGTCGGCGGCCTGCTGCAGCCGGATGCCGGCGAAGTGTCGATCTTCGGAATCGATGCCCTGGCCAAATCGGTCGAAGCCAAGCGCATTACCGCCTGGGTCAGCGACGAGCCCATGATCTATGACAAGCTGTCGCCCACCGAATATCTCGCCTTTGTCGCCGGCCTGTGGGGCATGGATGCTGCGGTGGCGGAAAATAAGTCGGCTGCCCTGCTCGAGTGGCTGGAGCTGAAACCGCACGCCCATGAGCGCTGCGAAGATTTCTCCAAGGGCATGCGCCAGAAGGTGGCCCTGGCCGGCGCGCTGGTCCACGAGCCGAAGCTCATCATCCTGGACGAGCCGCTGACCGGGCTCGATGCCCGCGCCGCGCGGCTGGTCAAGGACGCGCTGCTCGCACGCGTGCGCCAGGGCTGCACCGTCATCATGACGACGCATATCCTGGAGGTCGCCGAGCGGATGGCGGAGCGGATCGGCGTCATCTCGCGCGGCCGCCTGATCGCCGAGGGGACGCTCGAGGAGCTCCGCAAGCAGTCCGGTTCGAGCAATACCAGCCTCGAGGACGTGTTCCTATCGCTGGTGGCCGAGCAGGAGATGGCCCGGGAATCGGGCCTGTGACCGCACCCGGTTCCTGGCTCTGGCTCGCGCGCCACGAAGGGCTCCTCGCCTGGCGCGACCTGCGCTATCTGATGACCGGCGGAGGACGTTGGCGCGGACGTAACGTCGTCATCGTCTCCGTGATGCTGGCGATCGGGCTGCACATGATCGCGTTCGGCGTGGTGGCGCGCTATGCCGGCATGACGCTGGAGGTCGGCACCCGCGGATTCACCTCAATCACCGGCAGCTTGTTGCTGATCTTCTTCCTGCTGCTCTCGCAAGCGCTCGAGCAGGTCACGCGGCTGTTCTATGGCCGCGGCGATCTCGACCTCTTCCGTTCCTCGCCCGCGCCGCTCCGCCGCCTGTTCGCGATCCGCGTGGTGGCGATCGGCGTTGCAACCACGATCATGGCGCTTGTCGTCGCCCTGCCTGCGATCGATGTGCTCTCTTTTCTCGGCGGCATACGCTGGTTCACCGCTCTTGGCGTCGCCGTCGCCGCTGCCGCCACCACCGCCGGCATCGCGCTGGTCCTGGCCTCGATGCTGTTCGATGCGCTGGGTCCGAAGCGCACGCGTTTCGCCGCGCAGGTCGCGTCGGCGATCGTCGGGTCGGCCTTCATCATCGGCGTCCAGGCGGTGGCCATCCAGTCCATCGGCACGCTGTCGCCGCGCGCGCTCTTCGATTCCGACCTGGTGCTGAGCCGCATGCCGCCGCCGGACAGCGCCTTGTGGATCCCAGCACGCGCGGTCCTCGGCAGCGGATGGGACCTTGCCATCACGGTCACCGTCGCCGCAATCGTCCTCGTCGTGCCGATGGTCCTGTTGTCGGGTCGGCTTGGCGGCTATGCCATTGCGACCGCGAGCGTCAGCCATGGCGGCAATCGCCGCGCCTGGAGCACGCGCCTGTTCCGCACCGCTTCGTCTCGCCAGTTGCTCCAGCGCAAGGAATGGGTGCTGCTGCTGCGCGATCCGTGGCTGGCCTCGCAGACCTTGATGCAGCTGCTCTACCTCATTCCAGCGGGTCTGCTGTTGTGGCGCTTCTATGGCGACAGCCGGGGGACGCTGATTGTGCTGGCTCCCGTGCTGACCATGGCGGCGGGTCAGTTGGGCGGCGGGCTCGCCTGGCTTGCGGTGTCGGGCGAGGACGCGCCCGACCTGATCGCGTCCGCGCCCATCTCTCCGATGCACAATCTCTCGGCCAAGGTCGAGGCGGTCCTGATCGCCGTGTTTGCGATCTTCTCGCCGTTCCTGATCGGGATTCTCAGCCATTCGTGGACCATGGCGCTGATCGTCGCCGTGTCGATCCTGGTCGCCGCTTTTTCCTCCGCGCTGGTGCAGATCTGGTTCCGCAGCCAGGCCCGGCGGCGCTATTTCCGCCGGCGCCAGACGTCCTCGCGCATCGCCACCTTCGCCGAGGCCTTTTCCTCGGTTGCCTGGGCTTCGGCCGCCGCGCTGGCGGCGAACCACTCGTGGTACGCGATCGCGCCCGCCATCGTCGCCGTGCTGGTGCTGGCGGGCACCTGGACCATTCGTCCGCGCTGATCGCTATTTCCTGAGGTTGACCAGGACCACGCCGCCCAGCGCCATCGCACCACCGACCAGGCTCAGCAGCGAGGGCGCTTCGCCCAGCCACACGAAGCCCATCAAGGTCGCCACCGGCGGAACGCAATACATGAAGTTCGAGGCGCGGCTGGCCGGCAAGCGCGACAACACGATGTTCCAGCTTGCATAGGCGATGAGGCTCGGCACGATGCCGAGATAGATCGCCGCGACCAGGCCTTCGGTCGGAGCCGCCGACGCCTGCGCGAGCGCGCTTGGCAGGAACGGCGACAGCAGCAACGCGCCGATCACCATGTTCCAGGCCGACACCGTCAGCGGCTTGTGCCGCGCGAACAGCGGCTTTTGCACCACCGCCGTGATGGAATTGCAGAACGCGGAGCCGAGGATCAGCAGCGCGCCCGCATCGATGCGGAGGGCATCGCCTTCCCCGAGCGCGATGAGGCCGATGCCGGCGAACGATACGACCGTGCCCAGCCAGGCCCCGCGCCCGAACCGCTCGCCCAGGAACATCACGGCGAATGCCGCGGTGATGATCGGGTTGACGTTGATGATGAAGCTGGCCGGGCCGGCCGACACGGTCTGCTCCCCGAGATTGAGCAACGTCGTATAGAGCGCCACGAAGAACAGCCCGCCCACGAAGAACCGCCAGGCTTCCGACCAGCGCGGCACGGCCGGCCGGGTGATGATGAGGAACGCCGCCGCCGGCACCGCCGCGATGGCGAACCGCGTGGCGCCGAGTTCGAGCGGTCCGAATGCCAGCAGCCCCGCCCGGATGGCCGGGAACGCGGATGCCCAGGCCACGATCGTGACCAGGATGGCGATGGCGGTAGCGCTATCGAAGGCGCGGCCGGCGTTTGAACGGTCTGTAATGACACTCATTGGGGGAGCCCTTGGATTCGGAATGATCCAGGAAATAAAGGGGCTCACCAGCCTATTGACAAACGAGCAATTAACGCCTGAGCTGTGATTATGGCTCACAGCTTGGAAACCCTGCCGCCGCTGGACACCCTGCGCGCCTTTGAGGCGGCGGCGCGCGCCGGCAGCTTTTCGGCTGCCGCCACGGCGCTCAACCTGACCCACGGGGCCATCAGCCGGCGCATTGCGCGGCTGGAGGGGTGGCTGGGCCTGCGGGTGTTCGAGCGGCAGGCGCGGGGCATTGCCCTGACACCGGAGGGCCAGCGGCTGTTCCAGCGCACCCAGGAGGCCTTTGCCCTGATCGCCGACACCTCCGACCGGTGGAGCGAGCCGCGCGGGCCGGCGGTGGTGCGTGTCAATTCCATGCCCTCGGTCTGCAGCCTGTGGCTGATGCCGCGGGTGGCTCGGTTCGAGGCCGGCGAGCCGCCGCTGCGGGTCATCCTGCTGATCGACCAGCGCACGGTCGACCTGACCGACCAGGCCGTGGACCTTGCCGTCCGCTGCGGCCGGGGTGGCTTACCCGGGCGCATCTCCGTCAAGCTGTTCGAGGAATGGTGCTTTCCGATCGCCGCGCCGGACCTGGCCAAGCGGATCGGGACCGGCGACCCGGAGCGGCTGCTGGCCGCCCCCCTGATCCACGATTCCGACGCTTCGGGCTGGCGCGCCTGGTTCGCTGCGCACGGCCTCGATTACCGGCCACGGCCGCAGGACCGACGGTTCGAGGATTACAATCTGGTGCTGGATGCGGCAGCCTGCGGACTTGGCATCGCGCTGGCGCGCCCGCCGTTGGCGCAAGGGCCGATCGATGCGGGGCGGCTGGTCGCGGTCGACCGGCGCACCGTCCTCAACCCGGTCTCCTACTGGCTGGACCGTCCCATAGGGACGATCCGGGCGGCGGCCGCGACCCTCGCCAGGCGCATCGCCGAGGAGGCGGGAATGGGCGCGGAAACCTTGGCCGGCTTTCTGAAGGCCGACCGAAAGTGAAATTCCCTTGATCGCGGCGGCCTTCGCCGCCAAGAAGACGGGCCGAACGATCGGGAAAGCCATGAAACTCGACACCATCAAAGACGCCATCGCCGCCATGCGCCAGGGAGAGCTGGTGATCGTGGTGGACGATACCGATCGCGAGAATGAGGGCGACCTCATCATGGCGGCCGGCTCGGCGACGCCGGAGAAGATGGCTTTCATGATCCGCCATACCAGCGGCATCATTTGCGTGCCGATGACGTCGGATCGGGCCCAGCGCCTCCATCTCGATCCGATGGTCGCCAACAACCTGGACCCGATGCGGACCGCCTTCACAGTCAGCGTCGATTACCGCGTCGGGATGACGACCGGCATTTCCGCCGAGGAACGGTCGAGCACCGCCCGCGCCCTCGCCAACGATAATTGCGGCGCCGGCGATTTCCTGCGCCCCGGCCACGTGTTTCCCCTGATCGCCCGCGCGGGAGGCGTGCTGACGCGCTCCGGCCATACCGAAGCTGCCACCGACCTCGCGCGTCTTGCCGGCTATGAATCGGTCGGCGTGCTGGCGGAAGTCGTCAATGACGACGGGACGGTGAAGCGCTTGCCCGAGTTGCTCAAGTTCGCCGCCGAGCACAAGCTGAAGATCGTCACCATCGAGGACCTGATCCAGTATCGGATGCAGACCGAGCAATTGCTGGAGCGCATCGGCCCGCGCGAGCTGGCCGTCGGATCGATGAAGGCCGCGGCCTATGCCTTCCAGTCGCCGTTCGAGACCCTGCAGCATGTGGTCGCGGTGTTCGGCGACCTGGGCGACGGTGACGATGTCCCGTGCCGCATCCACCGCGAGCAGCCGGTGATCGATCTGCTGCGCCGCGCCGTGCATCAGGGCACCTGGTTCGAGAATGCCATGGGCCATTTCAAGCGCGAGGGCCGCGGCATCCTGATCGTGATCCGCAATCCGGCCGCCGACGAATTGCTGCGCGCGGACAATGAGCCGATTTCGAGCGATCCCGGGGCCGGTGAAAAGCACAGCAGCGCCCGCACGCGCATGCAGCGTTGGCGCGACATCGGAGTCGGTGCCCAGATTCTGAAGAGCCTCGGCGTCAAGTCGATCGCTCTGCTCGCGCCGCAGGAACAGCGTTATATCGGCCTGGCTGGTTTCGGCATCGGGATCAGCCGCACGATCCTGGTGGAGGATTGAATGAGCATCGATGTGACGAAGCTGCCGGAGCTCATCCGAGATAAGAAGCGCGAGGCGAGGCTTAGGATCGGAGACGTCGAGAAAGTCCTCGGCGAGATCGAAGCCGATCTGCGCGTCGAGGTCGATGAGATCGCCGGCTGCCGCGCACGCGGCGAAGCCATCATTCCCGAGCTCGATTACCACCTTGTCCGCGAAGGCAAGGTGCCCGAAACAGTCAAGGCGGAGATTCGGCGGCGCGGCGCGGCGGTCGTACGCAACGTCTTTCCGCAGTCCCAGGCGGAGATCTGGAACGAGGCGGTCGGCCACTATCTGACACGCAACGACTACGTGGCCAAGGCGGCGACGCGCGATGCGGGCGACCGGTACTTCACCTCGCTCAAATCCAGCCGCCCGCAGATCTTCGGCATCTATTGGTCGAAGCCGCAGATGGAAGCGCGGCAG
>DASYRS010000312.1:0-2427 GCA_036004205.1 Dongiaceae bacterium | reverse complement strand
TTCGACTGGATGGTCGGCCAGTTCGGGGCGCGCCACCCTTTCCAGACCGGGATCTGGCCGCTGGCGAGCGACGGGCGAACCGTCGATATGTGCATCGCGGTCGAGGACTATCTGAAGCTCCGGCGCGCCGAGATCGAACCCTCAGCGGTCCTACAGGCGTTTTAGCCACACCTGTGCTATATTGACCTGGGGAGTTGCAGACCGCTGGTTTTGCGGCCACAACATCATGCGCCCAGTTCAGTGATTGACCATGAACGCCGCCACGCCACCGGGATCCGGTTCCGACGCCTCAAGCGGTCAGCTTGCCTATCGATTCGATATTCCTCTTGCCGAGGTGCAGTCCGCGCCCATCAAGGGATTCGATGCCTATTGGCGTGGCAAGACCAAGGATGGGCGCCTGCCAGCCCGCGACGATATCGACCCTGCGGAGATCGTACCCCTGCTGCCCGATATCGTCCTGCTCAATGTCGAATGGGATCCGTTCCGCTGCCGCGTGCGGCTGCGCGGGACCAGGGCAGAGCAGTTCCGGCCCAAGGACACCACCAAATACATCGATGAAGGCACCATTTTCGATCCCGGCCGGCGCGAGGACTACATCGCCGAGATGAAGTTTGTGGCGACCGGCCGCCGCCCGGCGTTCGCGCAGGACTGGATGACCACCCGGTTCGGTGCCGTGCGCGATATTTTCGCCGGCATCTGGCCGCTCGCCTCCGACGGCGTTACCGTCGATATGCTGGTGGTGATCGAGGATTTTGCCGGGCTTTCGGCCGACGATTTCGATCTACGCTGAACCGCCAGCCTATACTCTGGGGTAGTGCCGGTTCGCCTCATGCTATACCAATGCTAGGTATTCTATGGCATCTGGGTGATGGACACGACCATCCATCAGGCGTGAGAATTGGCCTATGGGTGATGTGGTCTTCATCCGACGAACTGGCACGGCTCGACGGGGGGCCCCCATGTATCGCGATTGGCAGGGAAAGATCGCCGCATTTCAGCGCACGGGCCGGGGTTTCGTGGCCCCGCCAAAGCACGATTATGAATTCGATATTCCGCTGGATGACGTGGCCTCGTCCTGCATCGCCACGTTCGACGCGTACTGGCGATCGAAGTTGCAGGCGTTTCGGCTCCCGGCCCGCGGAGACATCGATCCGGCGGACATCAAGTCCGTGCTGCCCAACATCATCCTGCTCAACGTCGGCTTCGATCCGTTCCGCATCAGCGTCAGGCTGCGCGGCACGCGCATCGACGAATTCCGGCCGAAGGGCAAATGGACATACCTCCACGAAGCGACCACGTTCGACCGGGGCCGCAAGGAGGATTATCTGCGGGAAATGGAATTCGTGGTCACCCACCGCCGTCCGGTCTTCGCCCGCGACTGGATGACGTCGCGGTTCGGCGCCTTGTGCGATCTCTATGCCGGCATCTGGCCGCTGTCCTCCGACGGCCAGCGCATCGACATGCTGGTCGTCATCGAGGATTTCGACCGCCTCGAGCCAGAGGATTTCGATCTGGGCTAGAGTCGGCGGGCGAACTATCCCCGCCGCCGCGGCACGCGCAACGTGGTCAGTTCCTTGATCATGCCGTGCAGGGTGCGCACTTCCTGCTCGGTCAGCTCGGCGCGCTGCCACATGCTGCGCAGGTTGCGGATCATGCTGGGGCGCGCTTCCTCGTTGCGCAGGAAGCCGCATTCGTCGAGTTCGCGCTCCAGATGGTCGAAGAAATTCTGCAGCTCCGCCTGGGTCGCCGGCACCGTGCCGCCCAGCGGGATCTGCGAAGCCGGCGTCGCGTCGCCCGACTGGAACCACTCATAGCCGATCAGCAACACCGCCTGGCCGAGATTGAGCGAGGTGAACGCGGGATTGAGCGGAACGGTGACGAGCTTGTTGGCGAGGCTGACATCGTCGCTGAGCAGCCCGGTCCGCTCCGGCCCGAACAGGAACCCGACCTTGCCGCCCGCCGCCAGATGCGCGCGCGCCTCGATCGCGGCCTGGCGCGCGGTCACGATCGGCTTCACCATGTTGCGATCACGCGCGGTGGTGGCATAGACCATGGTCAAGTCCGCCATCGCCTCCCGCAATTCATCGAACACGCGCACCGGCGGCATCAGCTCGAGCGCGCCGACGGCGGCGCGGTCGGCCGCGCTGTTGGGCCAGCCGTCGCGCGGCGCGACCAGGCGCAGGTCGGTCAGGCCGCAATTCAGCATGGCGCGCGCCGCCGCGCCGATATTCTCGCCCAGTTGCGGCGTCACCAGGATGATGGCGGGCGCCGCGGCGCCGCCCCCGGTTGCCATTGTTGGATCAGTTGCCACGCGACTTGAGCAGCTTCCAGGTGAGGGCGTCGTTCAGCGCCTCGTAGGAGGCGTCGATTATGTTGGCGCTGACGCCGACCGTGCTCCAGCGCTCGCCGGTCTTGTCGGCGCTTTCG
>DASYRS010000311.1:0-17509 GCA_036004205.1 Dongiaceae bacterium | reverse complement strand
CAGATTTAGGACCGCCCGCGCCACATCACGCGAAGTCGGAGCGTAGCGCAGCCTGGTAGCGCATCAGACTGGGGGTCTGGGGGTCGTGGGTTCAAATCCCGCCGCTCCGACCATTTTTTCGAGATATCAAACGAGCGGAGTCGAGGGCGGGAGCTTCACGGGCCTGCTAAACGCCCTGCCGAAACGCCAACCTGTTCGTCGCTGCGGAGGCTTCATGTGGAGCGCACGCTCTTAGTGCAGTCCGCCCGATTTCCGCCTTGTCACCGAGTCAGCAGCGGCGCGCACACTCACACTGCGCTCGCCTTCGCGCTCCACCAGACGGAAGTTCCGGAGTGGGAGGCGCGGCGACCTGGGTGCGTCGTTTGCCACAGACATGTCATGCAGGATGGCGTCGACCGCTTCGATGAGCGTGACGTGATGCTGCCATGACCAACTGGGAACATTGCCGCCCTTGATCCTGGCCTCGGCCCAGTCGCGCACTTTCTGGAGTTCGTTCTTCGTCAATGCCTCGTCCCCTTTAACTCCCCTGTCGAACACCGATTGCGGTTTTTGGTTCCTTTCGGCCGCGCTCATAGTCCCGATGTCCTTGCGGCAATGCGCGCGCTGCAACGCTGCGTTGCGGCGGAATCCGCAGCGCACGTAAGGACACAAACATGACGGTTCTGCGCAACCGTTGTGTGGCATCGCTGGCATCCCAATATCCAATTCACTGCAACGTGATTGGAGGGCGGAGGGGCTATGGCCACTTCGCGGCGGCACGTTGCGGCCTCGACACGCGGACAGTTGCCGAGGGTCGTCGCGCACCCACTTTGCTGCAAGGATATCTGAGCATGAAGACGTTTCTCATAGTGCCGGTTGCGGTTGCCCTGCTGGCCGGATGTGCCAGTTCGGACAACACGCGGCAGTCGCCGCAAGCGACTGCGAATTGTTCCAACCTATCCGGAGCGGCCCTCCTCGAGTGCCAGAAGCGCGCGGAGCCGGCATCGCGCAGCGTTGATCCGGATTTCAAGACGGTGAAGCCAACGCCCCGCAACGGTAACTTCGGGGCGATGGGGAGCTAGGAGCGGACGAGCGGCCCGGCGAATGCGCAGCGCTCGGCTGCCGTTCGCCGGCCGCTCACAAGTACTCTCCGCTAAGCCTTACGAAGCGCGCTCCATCCGAGCGCCAGCTTCGCACCCGGGCCGTGTACCGCCGCGAACAGCAGTCCGGCCATGAAGGTGAAGTGGTCGACGAAAAAACCGAACTCCATCTGGTTGTCCTTCCAAAGCGAGGGACCGTGGAAGGCGAAGCCGAGGAAGAGGACATAGAGTGCGGAGAGCAACGATGCCTCGGTGAAGAACGCACCGGTGAGGAAGCACAGCACCAGCGCCACCTCGAACAACGCCGCACACCAGGCGAGGACCAGCGGAATCGGGAAGCCCGCCGCGGCGATATAGTCCGCGGTTCCGCTCATACCGGCAAATTTGAAGCCCATCGCCATGGCGAACACGCCGGCAAAGATCAGCCGGGCGAGGAGGATGGCGATCGTATGCCACGCGGGCGCTGACACAGTCGGACTCATCGGTCGATCCAATCCAAAGGGATTGGCAAAACTAACCGAGGCGCGCCGGGGGGCTCAAGCGCGGCATTGTATGCGGACACCAGCCGCGGGAGAGGGAGACTGAATCGTTCCGATGAGCGCTCAGTTGGCGGCTCTGAGGCGATCCCTTGCTTCAGCCGGCGTCAGGTCGCCGAGCAGGAAGCGCATCTCCTCCAAGGCGTGATGAAGCAGCACAAGCCGGCGCGCGGCTTCCAGGGTGTCCTGGCCCGTTTGCCGGAGTTCGACAATCAGGGCCGTCTGTTGCGCGATGCGGGCTTTCATCTGTTGAATATGCTCGCGTGCGGCGGCCGAGGACCCGTCCATAATTCACCTCCTGCCGTAATCCGGAGGCATTCTGGCGGCCCGCAACTGAACCCAGGATGAACGGACACGATCGGCAAGCCGATCGTGGGCTGACAATTAACTTTTGATCGGGTAGCAAGAGGTATGTGCGGCCGATACGCCTTCACATTGCCCCCCGAGGCCATCCGCCAGCTGTTCGGCGTCGTGGGTGGGGATTGGGTCGAGCCGCACGTCAACCTCTCGCCTTCGTCGACCAACCCGGTGATCCGGATGAGCGATGGCGCGCGCGAGCTGGCGCCGATGAAATGGGGATTGCGGCCGTTCTGGTGGGACCCCGCCAAGACCAAGAACCAGCCCTTCAACGCCCAAGCCGAGGACATCGCTTCCAAGCCGTTCTTCCGCGACGCCTTCAAGCATCGCCGCTGCGTGGTGCCGGCCACCGCCTATTACGAGTGGGACCGCGCAATCAAGCCGCCCAAGCCGTTCCAGCTGACCGTGGACGGCGGCGCGCCGTTCTGCTTTGCCGGCCTGTGGGAGAAATGGCGATCGCCCGAGGGCGAAGAGCTGGAGACCTACGCCATCGTCACCACCCAGCCCAACAAGCTGGTGAAGAACTGGCACAACCGGATGCCGGTGATCCTGGACCGGGAAGAGATCGACAATTGGCTGGCGCAGTCGGACCGCACCCTGCTGGAGGCGATGCTCGACCCGTTCCCCGCGCACCGCATGGATGCCAAGGCGGTGTCGAGCAGGATCAACACTGCGGCGTATGAAGGACCGCTCTGACCACCCGATCCTTCAAGTGAATGATGGGCCGCGATTGACGGCTTGAGGCGCTGGCGCAAGCATCGATGCAGGGCAATCGCGGAGCTTCGAAGTTGAAGCAGGCGCTGGCAATCACGATCGCGGTCACGAGCGCGCTTTCGGCCTTCGCCGCCGACGCGGAAACGCTCACGGGCCGCGCCGCGATCATCGACGGTGATTCGATCGTGATCGGCGGCGAGCGCGTCCACATCCTCGATGTCGACGCGCCGGAGAGCGCCCAGTTCTGTTTCAAGAAGGCGGAGTCTCTGGACCAGGGCGCCTGGCACTGCGGGCAGCAGGCCGCGGCCGCGCTCGCCGACCGGATCGGCCGGCAGAAGGTCACGTGCGATACGACGGCGAAGGGTGCCCGCAAGGGCTGGCTGGCCCGCTGCAACGTTGCCGGCCAGGACCTGGCGGAGTGGCTGGCGGCCAGCGGCTGGGCAGTGCCGGCTCATGCCTGCAAGTGCGAGGTCGTGCGATTCGCGGCGGACCGGGCCAAGGCGGCTCAGCTCGGTATCTGGTCGAGTGCTTTCACCATGCCATGGGACTGGCGGAACGCCCGTTAGGGGCGTCTTCGGCGCTACCTGCTCTCCGGCCGGTAGAGGAACAATCCCACCACGAACCGATCGATCAGCGCGCCGTCGCTGCTGCACGGCATGACAAGGCGGCGGACGGGCAGGTTGGTGCCGTCGGGCGCGAAGAACTGGTGGCGCAGGATATCGTCCTCCGTCGGCTGCGCGGTCTCGATCGCGTAGAGATAAGGCTCGACCGTGGTCTTGTAGTGGTCGGGCGGGATAACCTCGTCAAGAAACCGGCCGGTGAAGTCGCGGCCCGCGAAACTGACTGCCGCCGTGCCGGCGAGCCGGATCAGGAAGCGGGGCGGCGTGCCGCGCGCTTCGACGATCACGATGTTGGAAAGCCACGGTTTCAGCACTTCCGGTCCGAACGCGCTGCGCAGCGGTACGCGCGCTTCGCCTTTCAGCCCGCTCCACAATTGGCGCAGCGCGCTGGTGGCGTTTCCGAGTTCGATTGCCGCGAGTTCGCCCAGGACCGACATTGAACGATTCCCCCGTGGTACTTCCCCCGTACCATGGTCATGATAGGCTTCACCGTTCGAACATCACAAGGCCGGCCATGCGCAAACGGCATGGATTGAGCTGTTGGTCGGGGAACGATCCACTTCTATCATGATCGGCAAAAGGGGAGAGCGTCGGCATTGCTGAAAGACCATCCGCATCATCACGACCATCCGCGCGCGCACAGCGAGGTGCCGTCCGATCCCGCGCTGCGCACCAAGACGCTCGAGAGCCTGCTGACGGAGAAGGGTCTGGTCGATCCTGCCGCGATCGATGCCTGGGTCGACGCCTATGAAAAGAAGATCGGGCCGCGGCGCGGGGCTGCGATCGTGGCGCGGGCCTGGGTCGATCCCGCGTTCAAGGCGCGGCTGCTGAGCGACGCGACCGGGACAATTGAGACAGTTGGCTTCCTGGGGCGCGAGGCACAGCACGTCGTCGTCCTGGAGAACACGCCCGCCATCCATAACCTCGTCGTCTGCACCCTCTGTTCCTGCTATCCGTGGGGGCTGCTCGGCCTGCCGCCGCGCTGGTACAAGGCGGCGCCCTATCGCGCGCGCTCGGTGATGGACCCGCGCAGGGTGCTCGCGGAGTTCGGATTGGCTCTTGGCGAGGAGGTCGAAGTGCGGGTATGGGATTCGACTGCGGAGATCCGCTACCTGGTGCTGCCGGAGCGGCCCGCCGGGACGGACGGTCTCAGCGAGGCTGAGCTGGCGGCCCTGGTCACGCGCGACGCGATGATCGGCGTCGCGAAAGTCGAGGCACCAAAGGAAGCGAAAGCATGAATGGCGTTCACGACATGGGCGGGATGCACGGCCACGGGCCGGTCGCGCCCGAGAAGGGCGAGCCGGTCTTTCACGCGCGCTGGGAAGCGCGCATGCTCGGCATCCGGCGCGGCGCGACCTTTCCGTCCGAAGTCAATATCGATCGCTGGCGCCACATCCGCGAGCTGATCCCGCCGCATCTGTATCTCAGCCGCTCATACTACGATCACTGGTACATGTCCTATGTCGCGGCGCTGCTGCAGAGCGGCTGGGCGACGGCGGAAGAGATCAAGAGCGGGCATGCCGGGTCGGGCACTGCCAAGCGCAACGACGCCATGCGTCCCGACCAGGCATGGGAGTCGCAAAAGACGCGCGGCGTCTTCACACGCGCGGTCGAGACGCCGCCCTTGTTCGCCATGGGCCAGCGCGTGCGGGCACGCAATATCAATCCGAGCGGCCATACGCGCTTGCCCCGATATGTGCGTGGCCGGGTTGGGATCGTGGGGCGCCATCACGGCGGCCATGTGCTGCCGGATTCCAATGCGCATGGCAAGGGCGAGGCGCCAGAGCATCTTTATACCGTCGCGTTCTCGATGCAGGAATTGTGGGGAGCGGAGGCCTCGCCCCACGACGAGATCTGCGCCGATCTGTGGGAGAGTTATCTTGAGCCAGCATAGCCACGGGCGCGACGACAGCGCCAAGATCGCGGACCATCACCATATCCATTCCGAGCTGCCGTCCGATCCCGCCTTGCGCGTGAAGGCGTTGGAAAGTCTGCTGGCGGAAAAGGGCCTGGTCGATCCCGCCACCATCGATGCCTGGGTCGAGATCTATGAATCGAAGATCGGCCCGCGCCATGGCGCCAAAGTGGTGGCGAAGGCATGGGTCGATCCGGCCTACAAGCAGCGCCTGCTGACCGACGCGACCAAGGCGATCGGCGAGCTCGATATGCTGGGCGGCCAGGGTCAGCACATGGTTGCCCTGGAGAACACGCCGGGGGTTCACAACCTCGTCGTCTGCACGCTCTGTTCTTGCTATCCGCTGCCCGTTCTCGGCCTGCCGCCGGCCTGGTACAAGTCGGCGCCGTACCGTTCGCGCGCCGTGCTCGATCCGCGCGGCGTCTTGAAGGAGTTCGGGCTGGAGCTGCCGGAACATGTGAAGATCCGGGTCTGGGATTCGACCGCGGAGGTGCGCTATCTGGTGCTGCCGGAGCGGCCCGCCGGCACCGAGAAGCTGACCGAGGAGCAGTTGGCCGCTTTGGTCACCCGCGATGCAATGATCGGTGTGGCAAAGGTCACGGCGTGAACTCCATCCACGACATGGGCGGCATGCACGGCTTCGGCAGGGTCGAGGCCGAGCCGAACGAGCCGCCGTTTCATGAAAGATGGGAGGGCAGGGCCGGCGGCATCGTCGAGACGATGAGCTTTCCGCCCGGATTCCCCGGCGACCGCTTCCGCTATCTGCGCGAGACCTTGCGGCCCGATCTCTATCTGACGCAGAGCTATTACGAGCAGTGGCTCTATGTCGCCGAGCAGATTCTGCTCGAGGCCGGCATGATCTCGGCGCAGGAATTGCGCGACGGCCGTCCGGCCGCGGGCGAGGCCAAGCGCAACGATGCCATGCGGAGGGATGTGGTCTGGGATTACCTGCACGACCGAACCCATACCGGACGGAAACTGGAGCAGGGCCCGTGCTTCGCCATCGACCAGCGCATCCGCGCGCGCAATATGCAGCCCGAAGGCCACACCCGCCTGCCGCGCTACGCACGCGGCAAGATCGGAACCGTGACGCGCCATCATGGCGGGCACGTCCTGCCGGATGCGCACGCGCATTGGCAAGGCCCGGCGCCGCAGCATCTCTACACCGTCCGCTTCACGGCGCGGGAGTTGTGGGGCGAGGCAGCGAACGCGCGCGATACCATCCATCTCGATCTGTGGGAGAGCTATCTTGAGCCCGCCTGAGGCCTGCGCCGACGCGGCGCTGCAGCCGATCCGCCGCGCCGAGGGCGAGCCCTTGTTCGCCGAACCGTGGGAGGCGCAAGCCCTCGCCTTGGCGGTCGCGCTGCAACAGGCCGGCTGCTTCAGCGCCGTCGAATGGGCCGAGGCCCTGGGCGCCGCCATCAGGCGCGCGCAGGCCGCCGGCGATCCCGACGACGGATCGACCTATTATCACCACGTGCTGGCTGCGCTCGAGCATCTGGTGCTGGAAAAGAAGATCGCCAGCGCCGATCTGCTCGCGGCGCGGAAAGCCGCCTGGGTCGAGGCCTACGAACACACGCCACACGGCAAGCCGGTGGAGCTGCGGTAGGAGTACTACACCTCCTTGCGCTCATCCCGGCCAAGCCGCGCAGCGGCGCAGAGCCGGGACCCATGCGTCCTGTCAGCGTTGCGGCGGCTCTTCATGGGTCCCGGGTCGCGCTTCGCTTGCCCGGGATGACAGTATTATGCGGTGCTACGCCAGCCCGAACACCTGCCGCTTGTCCGCGATGCCCTTCAGTTCGTGCGCGCCCAGGTCCCGCAGTTCGCTGCGGTCGCGCAGCAAGGCGGCGAAATCGTCGGAGATCAGGCAGCCTTCGCCGAGGCGCGCGGACAGGCTTTGCAAGCGCGCAGCCAGATTGACAGCCGGTCCGATGACGGTGAAATCCAGCCGCGTCTCGCCGCCGATATTGCCGTAATGCACTTCGCCCACATGGAGCGCGAGGCCCCATTGGATGATGGCCTGGCTGGCGCTGCGGCGCGCCAGGTTGATCTCCGCGATCCGCGCCTGGGCCGCGCGGGCGGAGGCGAGCGAGCGTTGAGCCGCCTTGCGGCCGCTCGAGGCCGTCGCGATGGGATAGATCGCCAACATGGCATCGCCGATGAATTTCAGGGTCTCGCCCTGCTGCTCCTCGACCGCGCGGGTGAGGGCGCCGAAATAATCGTTGAGCAGCGCAATCAGCTCCTCGTTGGACAGCGCGTCCGAGAGTTCGGTGAAGCCGCGCAGGTCGGAGAACCAGATGATGGCGCGCAGGTCCTCGCCCTGGCCACGCTTGATCTGGCCCTGCAGCACGCGCTGGCCGGAAATGCGTCCGACATAGGTGTCGAGCAGCACCCGCGCGGTGCGCCGCAGGGTCTGGATCTCCAGCAGATAGGCGAAATGCGGCATCAGCACCTGGAGCGCGGCGATCTCGGAATCCGCGAACCCGCCCTCCTGGCGGGTGGCGAAGGTCATGGCCTTGATGGTGCCGTCGGAGAATGGCGCGGGCAGGGCGATGTAATCCGTGAACCCTTCCTCGCGCAGGTCGGGGATGATGCCGAATTCATCCGGCTGCGGTTCCGGCGTCACCCGCGCCCGCACCGGCCCCTCGCCGCGATAGACGACGTAGAGCGGGCTGCGCTCGTACATCGAGCGGGTGAGGCTGGTCATCTGCCATTGCCGCTCGTGCGCCAGGCGTTCCGGCTCCCACACCACGCTGGAGGACGCGATCTGCGGGTGCAGCATGGGGATGCCGGTGGTGATGCGGTCGATCGGCAGCCCGATCTCGACCAGCTGCTCGCCGAGCGCCTCGACAAAGGCCTCGGTTTCGATCAGGCGGCGGCCGGGACCTTCCAGCCAGCCAAGGAGCGATGCGATCTCTACCACTGATGGCCTCCTGCGGCGGATCGCAGCATAGCGCAGCGGATTGCTTGAGGAAACGCCGTTAATATCTTGATTAGACTAAAGGAATTGGAAGCCTTCGAAAACTCTCACGATCCTGAGAACAGTTCGCATTCGCGCTTGATCCGGGCCGGCCCGCCGCGTATCTTCCTTGCGAATTGTTCGCATTGTCATAGCACTGTCTCTGGGCTGGCATGATCATCTGCGTCTGCAACCGTATCAGCGATCACGACATCCGCGCGGCGGCTCGCGCCGGCGCCACCTGCTGCAAGCAGGTGTTCGGCGGCAAGGGCACGGCACCGCAATGCGGCTCGTGCGTCGATGCGATGGGCGAGATCCTCGACGAGGCGATCGCCAGCGGCGAACGCCACCTGATGGCGGCGGAATAGCTCCGCGCGCTTCTCTCTTATCTCATCAGGTTTATCGGCCGCGTGCCATCCGTAGGATTCGTGCATCCCATGTCATGAGCCGGGGACCGAACCCGTCGCCGCCTAGGAAGAGCTCGGCCCTTCGCCGATCTGGGTCTGCAGATAGTTCTGCAGTCCGACCTTCTGCACCAGCTCCAGCTCGGTCTCCAGGTAGTCGATATGCTCCTCGGTGTCGTCGAGCATGTCGGTCACGAGGTCGCGCGAGACATAGTCCTTCACGCTCTCGAACTGCGCGATCGCCGCGACCATGTCGGTGCGCGCGGCGTATTCCAGCTTGAGATCGCTCTTCAGGCACTCCGGCACGGTCTCGCCGATCAGGAGCTTGCCGAGGTCCTGCAGATTGGGGAGGCCCTCCAGAACGAGGATGCGCTTGATGAGGTGATCGGCGTGCTTCATCTCTCCGATGGATTCCTCGTAGATCTTCTTGCCCAGCCGCTCGAAGCCCCAATGCCGGATGGTCCGACCATGCAGGAAATACTGGTTGATCGCGGTCAGCTCGTTCTTCAGCAGCTTGTTGAGATGCTTGACGACGCTGGCATCGACTTTCATGGCAGGCCTCCCACCGGCTCTTGTTCCACGGACTCGTCGAAAGGAAGCTAATCCGCTTGGCGCTCTGCTGCAACGACAAGCTGCGTATTGATTGTCATTTTCATCAAGCAGTTAGCAGTGCTTCCGTCATCGTATCGCCGCGCCAGGAATAGAGCGCGAGCAGAGTGGAATCGCCCGCCTTGGTCTCGTGCTGCAGCATGGACGGGTGATGGATCGGAGTGCCGGCGGAGACAGCGCGCCAGTCTTCTTCGCCTCGCCGCCACAGACCATCGGTCAGGGGATGATAGATTTCTTCTGCTGGATGAGCGTGCGCCGGATAATGCAGGCGCGGCCCCAACAGCAGAAGTCCGACACGGATGTCGGGCGCGTGGAACAGCGCATCCTTAGGTCCGGCAAATTCGACATAGGCATAGCCGGCCATGAAATCGGCGCCCATGTTGGTCACCGTATAGTTCGGATTCTGCCGCCAGCGGAACAGATGCGCGGCGCCGGCGATCGCATCCCGCAACGGGCTCAATGCCGGAGGATGAACTTGGGCCAAGGCGGACGCCAGCAGGCCGGCGGCGGACAACGCGCGCGGCGCGGCAATCGGGATGCCGGGCTGGCAGCGGCCGAGCTCCGCGCAGATTGCGTCAAGCATGGCGCGCTCGCCGGCATCGTTCGAAGCGCCCGCCGATTGCAGGAAATCGCGGACGGCCATCAGCAATCGGTGTGGTTGATCGCTCACGTCTTCGCCTCAGCCCCGCACGATTTTCCGCAGCCGATCGACCTCCCGCCTGACCGCGGGCACCAAGCGCAGGGCATCGGTCAGCGTGACATTATTGCGGTCCATTACGCCGAACAGGCTTGGGTCGCGCTTGGCCCCATGGGGGCCGCCGCCACGGCCACGCGCGCGCTTGGATTCGAATTCCTCCCAGGACCGGGTGCAGTAATGATGGATGCGCGCCGGACCCTGGAGCGGCGGCTCGGCCGGGTTGCGCGGTGCGACAGTGTTGCCGGACGCATCGACCATCCGCCCGCGCGCAAGCCAGGGGAAATGAACGCTCATGTACGCGACGTCGCGCGGCCGCACCATCGCCTTTATGGTGCCTTCATTGGTTCCGTCGGCCTTGGTAAATCGCTCGATGATCAGGCCGAGATCGCGGTTTCGAATGCCTGCCGATCCAAAAATTCGCCAGCCAAACGCCACCGCGCCAACGGTCGGATCCGCAGGCAGAATATGTTCGATCGTCAGGCCCTCGTCCAGCATCAGGAACTCGTCAAGGTCGGCGAACAGGCACCATTCCAGGCTGTCGCGCAGCTTCGCAATGGCATCGTTGTATGCTGAGGCCTGCTTGTGCACGCCGGGCCTGACATGCCAGTAGACCGCTGCGATCTCCCGGGCCTTGGCGAGGCGCATCAATATGCGCCACGACGCGTCGTTGCTGTCATTGTCATAAATGACGATGTGATCGAACCCAAGCACGCGATAATGCGCGATCCATTCAAGCAAATAGGGCGCCTCGTTGCGAACGATGCCGACCACGCCAAGCTTGGCGCCGACCGGCCGCGGCGCCCGCGGATACCAGCGCCGCCGTCGTTCGCGCGTATCCACGGCCGGCACAGCGTCGGCAACCGTGTCGGCTTTCCGGCCGACAACCCAGGAAACGACCGCGCCAGCCGCGTGTCCGCAGCTCCGGCCCGCCGTGCCGGCGCCGAACAATCGCCGCAAGGCGCGGCCGGTCAGGCGGCGCGTGTCCCAGCGTAGTCCAAGGGTGAGATCGAGAATGCTCGTCGTGTGCACGAACCAGCCGCCGGGGCGCAGGACGCGCAGCGTTTCGCGGGCTGCGTCGTCCAGGCTGTCGCATAGATGCAGGGCCCGGTCCGCGATCAGGAAATCATAGTTGTCGCTCAGCAGCGCCAGATTCTCGAGGGTGAATTCGGGGTAATCCAGAACCAGCAGGCGCGTCTTGTGGAGGCCGAGGGCGCGTGCCAGCGCCACGGATCGCCCGATCACGATGGCCGTCTTGTCGGCGGAATCCTCCGCGGCCAGACGATCCCTCAGCGCAACGTGCGTGGCGGCATCGACGAAGGCGAGCCTGGGCCGGCACTCCAGAAAGACCGATTGTGCCAAGCGTTCCCGCAACCGGCGTGCCTGCCGCAACGCTCGCCGTACGGGTCGGGGGAGCGGCACGCTGTCGGCTAGGCGTTGCCGCGGCCGCTGGCGGCGAAGCGCACGGCTTCCTGCGCGGCGCGCACCAGGGCGCGGGCCTTGTGCTGGCACTCCTGGTGCTCGCTTTCCGGCACGCTGTCGGCGACGATGCCGGCGCCGGCCTGCACATACATCACGCCGTCCTTCAACACGGTCGTGCGCAACGCGATGCAGGTATCCATGCTGCCGTTGGCGGCGAAATAGCCGACCGCGCCGCCATAGACTCCGCGCTTCTCCGGCTCCAGCTCCTCGATTATCTCCATCGCGCGCACTTTCGGCGCGCCCGAGACGGTGCCGGCGGGAAAGCCCGCCATCAGCGCATCCATCGCGTCGTGCTTCGGATCGATCGCGCCCTCGACGTTGGAGACGATGTGCATGACGTGCGAGTAGTTCTCGATCTTCATGCGCTCGGTCACCCTGACGCTGCCGACCTTGGCGACCCGGCCGACATCGTTGCGCCCGAGATCGAGCAGCATCAGATGCTCCGCCAGCTCCTTTTCATCCGCCAGCAAGTCGGCGGCGAGCGCGCGGTCTTCATCGGGAGTCTTGCCGCGCGGCCGCGTGCCGGCGATCGGGCGGATGGTGACGGTATCGTCGCGCAGCCGCACCAGGATCTCCGGGCTGGAGCCGATGACCGAGAAGCCGCCGAAATCGAGATAGAACAGGAAGGGCGAGGGATTGAGCCGCCGCAGCGAGCGATAGAGCGCCAGCGGCGGCAGCTGGAATGGCAGGCTGAAGCGCTGCGACAGCACGACCTGGAAAATATCGCCGGCGAGGATGTATTCCTTCGCGCGGTCCACCATCGCCTTGAAGGCTTCGGGCGGCATGTTGGATTGCGGCTCCGGCAGATCGAGCAGCACGCCGTTGTTGGAGCGCTGCTGCGGCAGCGCACGGTCCAGATCGTGGACGATGTCGGACAGGCGCTCCATGGCCTGATTATAGGCCGCGCGCGCATTGCCGCCGGAACCGGGCCAGATCGGCGTCACCACGGTGATCATGTCCTCGACGCTGTCGAAGATCGCCATCACGGTCGGGCGCAGGAAGATGCTGTCGTGCAGATTGAGCTTTTCCGGCTTCAAGTCCGGCAATTGCTCGACCAGCCGCACCATGTCGTACGACATGTAGCCGAACAGGCCGGATGCCATCGGCGGCAGGCCTTGCGGCAGCTCGATGCGCGATTCCGCGATCAGCGCGCGCAGCGAGGCCAGCGCACTGGCGGGCTCGGCCACGAAACGGTCGGGCTGGAAGCGGGCATCGCGATTGATCTCCGCCTTGCTGCCGCGGCAGCGCCAGATCACATCCGGCTTCAGGCCGATCAGCGAATAGCGTCCGCGCGAGCGGCCGCCCTCGACCGATTCCAGCAGGAACGAATTGGGGCGCCCATCTGCCAGCTTCAGCAGCGCGGAGACCGGCGTCTCGAGGTCCGCGATCAGGCGGGTCCAGACGACCTGCGGCTTGCCGGCTTCGTAGGCGGCGGCAAAGCGGTCGAACTCAGGCTCGACATTCATTGCTCGGTCGCGATCATCTGCTGGATGACGTCGTTGTTGCGCTCGATCTTCAAGTCCTGGCTCACCGCCACCAGGAACTCGGCGAACATGTCCTTGCGCATGGCATCGGTGAGCTGCTTGGAGAGCTGCTCGAGGTGCTCCTTGTTCTCCTCCGGCTTGGCCGGGATGATGGCGGCAACGCGGGCGACGATCGCGCTGTCTGTCGTGCGACCGGTCGCCGCCTCGCCAAGTTTCAACGCGAACAGCTTCTGCGCCAGCGACTGGTCGATCGCGCCATCGCCCTTGTCGCGCGTGAAGGGCTGGCTGACTTGCAGATCCAACCCCAGATCCTTGCCGAGGGCCGCCATGTCGCCGGACTTGACCTTGTCGGCCAGGCCCTTGGCCTTGGCGTCGGCGGCGTCGCGCCGGGCCTTGGCCAGCCAGTCCTGCTTCACCTGGTCCGCGACTTCGGTCAATGGCTTCGCTTCGGCCGGCGTCACGCTGGTGACCTGCACGACCGCATAGGAACCGTCGGTGAGCGTGCTGACCAGGCTGGTCTGGCCGGCTTCGGTCTGTTGCGCGAGCTGAAGGATTTCCGGGATGGCGTTGACATCTTTGCCATCGCGGTCCTTGCCCGACGAGTCAACCGCGTCATATTTCTGCGCGGTCAGGTGCAATTGCTCGGCAGCGTCCGACACCGATGCGCCGCCGGCCAGCGTGTCGTCGAGCTGGTTGACCACCGAGACCATCGCATCGCCGGCCTGGGCGAGGGCGAGTTCCAGGCGCAACTGCTCCTTCACGTCATCGTACGTCTTGGTGACGCCCGGCGTGATCGACTTGACGTGCACCACATGCAGGCCGAACGCGCTTTTCAACGGCGTCGAAACGCCGTCGGCGGGGAGGGCAAAGCTCTGCTCCGCGATATCGGCCGGCAGCTTGTCCTTGGTGACCTCGCCCAGATCGACCGGCGCGCCGCCGGTCGCTTCCTTCACGGCGTCGACGAAGCTCTTGCCGCCCTTGACCGCGGCGACGATGGCGTCGGCCTTGGCCTGGTCCTGCAGCACCACCTGCTCGACCGCGCGCGATTCCGGCGTTGAGAACTCGGCCTTGCGGGCTTCGAACTCGCTCTTCAGCTGATCGTCCGCGATCGTCACATCCTTGGCGAAATCCTCCGCCTTCAGATGCAGCGCGACGAAGCCGCGATATTCCGGCCGCTGGTACTGCGCGATGTTGTCCTTGTAGAACTTCTCCAGCGCCGCCTGATCCGGGTCCTTCACCTCGGTCATGCTGGCATCGGGGATCACCAGGAATTCGGCGCTGCGTTTCTCGTTGAGATAGGCGTAGATGCGCTCGTTCAGCGCCGGCGGCGTGGACAAGGCGGCGAAAGTCGGACCGCTCAATTGCTGCATGCGCATCTCATCGCCGCGCAACTGGACATAGCCTGCTTCGCTCAATCCATTCTGGCCGAGAAGCGCGAGGAACTGGTCGCGGTCGAACTGCCCCGCCGCGTTGCGGAAGGCGGGATTGTTCTGGATGTCGGCAATGGTCACTGCCTGCGGGATCGCGAGGCCGAGCCGGTTGGCATATTGCCGCATCAGCATCTGGCTGGTCTGCTGGGTCAGAATCTGGTCGATGCCGCCCAGCGCCGCGAATTGCTGCGCGTTGATGTTGAGTCCCTGCTGCTGGAATTGCTGCAGGCGGCGGCGCAGGTCGCGGCTGAACTCCTGCTGCGAATAGGCGAGATCGCCCACCTGCAGCACCGGCTTGGTGAGGCCGCGCTTCGCGAAAATGTCGCCAATGCCCCAGGCCGCGAACGCGAGAATGAGGAACCCGAACAGGATCTTGACGATCCAGGACTTGGCCTTGCCGCGGATGGTAGTGAGCATGATGCCCCAATCGTTGAAAAATCGGCGCGGATCATAGAGATGCCCCTGTGGAGGGGCAAGGGTGGAGCGCCTCGCTTTCCAGCGCCGAACTTGGCGGCTGGCAGGCCAAAAAGTGCTGTGCTAACAAGCGTCTCCCGCCCTTTGAACCGAGGATGACGGCCAGCCATGAACGCTTCGCGCCTGCGGCCCCTGATCGCCGGAAACTGGAAAATGAATGGCAGCCGCGCCCAGGCCGAGGCGCTGATCTCCGATCTCAAGGCCCGCGCCGCCGCGCAGCCCGGCCTTGCCGCCGACCTGCTGGTGTGTCCGCCCGCGGCGTATCTGATGCGGGCCGTCAAGCTGGCGGAGGGCAGCGGCATCGCGGTCGGCGGCCAGGACTGCCATGCCCGGCAATCCGGCGCCCATACGGGCGACGTGGCGGCGGCGATGCTGGCCGATTGCGGCTGCACCCATGTGATCGTTGGCCATTCCGAGCGCCGTGCCGATCACGGGGAGAGCAGCGAGTTGGTCGCGGCCAAGGCGAAGGCGGCGCACGAAGCCGGCCTGATCGCCATCGTCTGCGTCGGCGAGACCGAGGCGGAGCGCGACCGCGGGGCCACTCTGGATGTGATTTCCGCGCAGCTCGAGGGCTCGGTTCCAGCCGATGCCGAGGCCGCCAATCTGGTGATCGCCTATGAGCCGGTCTGGGCGATCGGGACCGGCCGCACGCCCACGCCGCAGGATGTCGCTACCGTCCACGCCCATATCCGCGGGCTGCTGAAAGCCTGGTTCAAGGACGGCGCGGAGATGCGCATTCTCTATGGGGGCTCGGTCAAGGCGTCCAACGCCGCGATCCTTTTGCACGTTCCGGATGTCAATGGCGCACTGGTCGGCGGGGCCAGCCTGAAGGGCGAGGAATTCTGGGCGATCGCCCTTGCCGCGGCGGGCGGCTAGGCCAATATTCCGACTGGCGGAGCCTCCGAAAAGCGGATAGAACCCGCGCCGTTCCCGACATCTGTTGGATTGAGCATGGCAGTCATTCTGGTTATCCACGTCCTGATCGCCCTCGGCCTAGTGGGCGCGATCCTTCTGCAGAAGAAGGAAGGCGGCATTGGCGGCCTGGGCGGTGGCAGCGGCGGCCTCGGCGGCTTGATGTCCGGCCGCGCCAAGGCGGACGGCTTGAGCAAGCTGACCGGCATCCTGGCGACGGCGTTTTTCGTCACCAGCCTGACGCTCGCGATCATCGGCAGCCGCGTCCACAACCAAGGCCCGTTGGTGCCCGCGGCGACCGGGACAACGGCGCCTGCGACCGCGCCCTTGAATGGGACGGCGCCGGCGAACGGAACAGCAGCGGGCGGGGCCGCGACCGGCGGCGCTGCGCCGGCCGAATCCGCGCCAACACAGCCTGCGACTCCAGCGGTGCCAGCGGGGGATTAAATCTCCCTCGCCAGGCGGTTTTCGTCAATCCGACTCGGGTGTTCCCAGAGGAGATTGTTTCATTGCTGGGCGCGCCCGACTCGTTCCATAAAGTCGGCCCATGTCTCGCTTCATATTTATCACCGGCGGCGTGGTTTCTTCATTGGGGAAGGGGCTTTCGTCGGCGGCTCTTGGCGCGCTTCTGCAGGCCAGGGGCTTCAAAGTGCGCCTGCGCAAGCTCGATCCCTACCTCAACGTCGATCCGGGCACCATGAGCCCGTATCAGCACGGTGAAGTTTATGTGACCGACGACGGGGCGGAGACCGACCTCGACCTCGGCCACTATGAGCGATTCACCGGCCTCTCCAGCCGCAAGACCGACAGCGTCACCACGGGCAAGATCTATTCCAACGTGATCGCGAAGGAGCGGCGCGGCGATTATCTCGGCGCCACCATCCAGGTCATCCCCCACGTCACCGACGCGATCAAGGACTGGATCAAGGCCGATCTGGGCGACGAGGATTTCGTGCTGTGCGAGATCGGCGGCACCGTCGGCGACATCGAGAGCCTGCCGTTCCTGGAAGCGATCCGCCAATTGGGCAACGAGCTGGGCAAGGACCGCGCGATGTTCGTGCACCTGACACTGGTGCCGTACATTCCATCCGCGGGCGAGCTCAAGACCAAGCCGACGCAGCATTCGGTGAAAGAGTTGCAGGCGGTCGGCATCCAGCCGGACTTGTTGCTCTGCCGCTCGGATCGCGAGATCCCGGCCGACAGCCGTCGCAAGATCGCGCAATTCTGCAACGTGCGGCCGAGCGCGGTGATCCAGGCGCTCGACGTCGATACCATCTATGCCGTGCCGCTCGCTTATCACGCCGAAGGCTATGACCACGAGGTCTGCCGCCATTTCGGCATCGATACCAAGGAGCCGGACCTTTCCAAATGGCAGCAGGTGGTCGACCGCATCCGCTCGCCGGAAGGCACGGTGAACATCGCGGTGGTGGGCAAATACACCTCGCTGCTCGATGCCTACAAATCGCTGGCCGAAGCGCTGCGCCATGGCGGCATCGCCAACAACGTGAAGGTCAATCTCAACTGGATCGATTCCGAGATCTTCGAGCGCGAGGACACCGTCCAGCATCTGGACGGGGTGCATGGCATCCTGGTGCCTGGCGGGTTCGGCGAGCGCGGATCGGAGGGCAAGATCAATTCCGCCCGCTTCGCGCGCGAGCGCAAGATTCCCTATTTCGGCATCTGCTTCGGCATGCAGATGGCGGTGATCGAGGCAACCCGCAATCTCGCCGGCGTGAAGTACGCCGGCTCGACAGAATTCGGTCCGTGCCCGGAGCCGGTGGTCGGCCTGATGACCGAATGGGTGCGCGGCAATGTTCTGGAGAAGCGCGCGGCGGTCGGC
>DASYRS010000310.1:0-9241 GCA_036004205.1 Dongiaceae bacterium | reverse complement strand
GAGCGAATAGGTCTCTTCCAGGAACTGGTCGGTGCGGTTGATCGAGGTGAAGCGTGCCGAGCTCAATTCGTCGAAGCTCCAGCTCGTATCCATCTGGTGATTGGCATAGGCCAGATAGCTGGCGGTCGGCACCAGGAAGGCGAGCGACGACGTCTGCTTGCCCTTGGGCGGGCGCACGAACAGCGGCGTGAATTCCTCCAGCTCGCCCTGCACCAGTTGGACGCAGTAGATCCCGCTCTTCAGATCCTTCGGCAGGCGGATCGAAAAATCGGTCTGCCAGCCGCAATCGTAGAGATCGTCATCGTGGAAATGGATCGCGCCGTACTGCTCCGGCTTGCGGCTCCAGTTCATTTCCGAGCCGTCCCAGTTCCACCCCACCATGGCGCGGGTCGGCAGGTTGACGGTGTGGCCGTTGCGGCGATGGCGCGATGAATCGATGATCCAGGTGCTGCCGACGCCCTGCGAGAAGTCCCAGTCGGCCACCGCGCGCTCGGGCGGCGGCTCGTCGCGCGTGCCGGGAAAGGCGAGCAGCGCTTCGGGCTTCAGCGCCTCGGCGAAGATGGCCGGCGAATCGATCTTGCCGTTGAAATGCGCGGTCGCGCTCTTGCCCTGGTTCCAGGCCGCGATCAGCAAGCGGTTGGGCGTGGCCGACGAAGAGAGGTGGCCTTCGACGAAATGCCGCTGCCCGGAATGCCCATAGGCCATCAGGCGCCGCGTCGCCAGGATCGCGCGGCCGGTGTTGGCATCGAATGCAACGCCGACCAGATACCAGTGCCGGGCCATCAGATCGTGCGGCAGCACCAGCGGTGCCTGATCGCCGATGCGCAAGGCGAGCCGTCCGGCGGCATCGAGATAGAGCGCATAGCCGGTCTTGGTCGCGGCGTCCCAATTGCCGAGAATGCATTGCTCGCTACCCTTGTCCAGCCAGGTCGGCCAGATGAAGGTTCGCACCGAGAAGCTCGACAAGGCGAAGGACTTGCGATCGTCGATCTCGATATAGGAGCCGCAGGGGATCGGCTGGTGGCGCGCGGGATAGTCGTTGCTGGGCACGCCTGCCACGGGTTCGACCTTGTAGCCGGGTCCGTCGGCGGACTCATCGCCGCAGATGACGCGCACCAGCGAAGCGCGATAGCTGCCGGGACGGGGCGAGCTGACTTTCACCTCGACCAGCTCGTCGGGCTCCACGCTCAGCTTGTCGGTGTAGGCCAATAAGCGTTCAGGCATGAGGCGGCGAATATACCCGTGACATCATTCCACCAGCATTATTCTACCGGGCACTCGCCGCCGGTCATCTCCTTCCAGCGCGCGCGGAAGCAGGCCCAGGCGGCGTCCTGATAGCGGCCGAAAGCGCGGCTCTGGTCGATCTGCATCGGCGTACCGCGGCGCGGGCCGAATTTCGCCAGGCGCCATTCCTTGTGCGGGACCGTGCATAGAATGACGGTCCTGCCCCGCGCGTAGCCCCAGCGCATCAGATCGAGCAGGCGGTGCAGGTCGGCGCTGTGCCGGCCGAACGGCTTGCGCTTGAATTCCTCGCACAGATCGGCGCGCGATGGATCGATCGACAGCATGAATGACGATTCCCCGACCTACCTTTGCCAGGCATCATAGAGAGCCTTGAGACCCGATGTCGAGCCGTCGCGGGCGACACCGTTCCCGCTCAAAATGTCGTTCGCGAGCTGCTTGCCGAGCTCGACGCCCCATTGGTCGAAGGAATTGATGCCCCACAGAATCCCGAGCACGAAGGTCTTGTGCTCGTAGAGCGCGATCAGCTTGCCGAGATGATAGGGGTCGAGCTCGCCCAGGAGGATGCTGTTGCTCGGCCGGTCGCCGGAAAAGCTGCGATGGGTTGCCAGCGCGCGCGCCTTGGTCGCCTTCATCTTGGCCTGGCGCATTTCCGCCTGCGCTTCCGCGGCGCTCTTGCCGAACATCAGCGCCTGGCTTTGCGCCAGGAAATTCGCGGTCAGCAGGCGATGCTGGTCCGGATAGCCGGAGCGGTCGCGTGCGGCGAGGATGAAGTCGCAGAACACGCGCTGCGTGCCCTGGTGGATGAGCTGATAGAACGCATGCTGTCCGTTGGTGCCGGGCTCGCCGAACAGCACCGGGCCGGTCGCGCATTTCACCGGCTTGCCGTCGCGCCGCGTGGTCTTGCCGTTGCTCTCCATCTCGAGCTGCTGCAGATAGGCCGGCAGGCGCGCGAGGTCCTGCGCATAGGGCAGCACCGCATAGGAGCTAGCCCCGAGGAAATCGATGTTCCAGAGCGCGATCAGGCCCATGGTCAACGGGATGTTGCGCTCGGCCGGTGCGTCCTTGAAGTGGGTGTCCATGGCATGGGCGCCGGCCAGCAGCCGCTCGAATCCCTCCCAGCCCAGCGCGACCGCGATCGGCAGGCCGATGGCCGACCACATGGAATAGCGCCCACCGACCCAGTCCCAGAACCCGAACACGTTCTCCGGCGCGATGCCGAAGGCGCCGGCCTTGTCGACCGCCGCCGAGACCGCGACGAAATGCTTGGGCACCGCGCCGGGCGAGAGGCGCGCGGTCAGCCAGCCGCGGGCGGCGGTGGCGTTGGCCAGCGTTTCCTGGGTCGTGAAGGTCTTGGAGGAGACGATGAACAGGGTCGAAACCGGATCGGCGTGAGCCAAGGCCGCATGCAGGTGCGCGCCATCGACATTGGAGACGAAGTGGAACGCGATCTCCGGATGGCAGAACGAGCGCAGCGCCTGCACCGCCATGGCGGGGCCGAGGTCCGATCCGCCGATGCCGATATTGACGACGGTCCTGATGCGCTCGCCGGTCGCACCGTGCCAGTGGCCCTCGCGCACCGCGGTCACGAAGCCGCGCATCTGCTCCCACACTTTGCGCACGTCAAGCATCACGTCCTTGCCGTCCACCATCATGGGCTCGCGGCCCTGATGGCGCAGCGCGATGTGGTAGACCGCGCGGTCTTCCGTGGTGTTGATGTGCTCCCCGGCATACATGCGGTCGCGCCAGCCCGCCACGTCGGCCGCGCGCGCCAGATCGTGCAGCAGGCGCATGGTCTCTTCGGTGACCAGGTTCTTCGAGAAGTCGAACGCGAACTCATCCAGCTGCAGCGAGAAATGCACGAAGCGTTGCGGATCGTCCTTGAACAGGCCGGCGATGCGGGTCTTTGCCAGCGCCTGGCGATGGCGCTTCAGCGCCGCCCACTCGGCGGTCTTGGTGATGTCCGCCGCGCTCATGCCACGCCTCGCGCGTGGCGCAGGCGGCCATCGGTCACGCCGGCCGGGTTCAGATGCAGGTTGACGAGGGTGCGGTCGGCATAGCGCATGCGCCAGGACAGCATCTTCTGCGCATAGGTCAGCAGGACGTCGCGGTGCGCTGGGTCATCGGCGAGATTGGTCATTTCATACGGATCATTCTTGAGGTCGAACAACAACGGCGGCAATGAAACAAAATGCACGTACTTGTAATGCTCGTCGCGCAGAGAGGTCAGATAGCACTCGTCCGGCGAGATGCCGAGCGCCGCTTCCGGGTCGATGTGGCGCGAATTGGGCGAGGTGCGGAAATCGAGCTCGTAATGCACCTCGGTGCGCCAGTCGGGCGGCGTCGCGCCCTCGATGAAGGGCAGCAGCGAGCGCCCGTCGCACTGGTCCGGAATCGGCCTGCCCAGCCAGTCCAGGATGGTCGGCAGCAGATCCACCGATTCCGTGAAGCGGTCGACCTGCCGTCCGCGGTTGCGGTCGGCGACCCGGCGCGGATCGCGGATGATGAGGGGGATGTAGAAGCTCTGATCGAAATAGATCTCCTTGCCCCAGCAATAATGATCGCCGCCCATCTCGCCGTGATCGCAGGTGACGATGATCAGTGTCTCGTTGTATTCGCCGGTCTCCTTCAAGTGCGCGACGATGCGGCCGATCTGGTCGTCGACCTGCGTCATCATGCCGTAATAGGTCGCGCGCATCTGGCGCAGCTCGAGCTCCGGCATGTGCACGGCGTTGTTGGGATTGTGCTCGTCGACGCCCTTCATGGCGGCGAGCGCTTCGATCTTCGCTTTCAGGAACGGGTGCTGCCTGCCTTCTTCCTCGGGCGTCGGCTTGCGCTTCGGCAGCGTGACGTCGGCCGGATCGTACATCGCGTTGTAGGGCTCGGGCGCGATCACCGGCGGATGCGGGCGCAAGAACACGCCATGCACGAACCAGTTCTCGTCCCGCCGCACCGAGAGGAAGCGCAGGATCGCATCGGCCATGAAGGTGGTTTCGCTCTCCTCCGCCGTGAACACCGGCGGTGTGAACGTGTGGCCGCGGTTGCCGGGCTTCCGGAACCCGGGCCGTGGCCGATAGACATCCCAGCGCCCGTTCGGCAGGTCATAGCCGCGGGCCTTCAGGTCTGCGATCCACATCGCCATGTGTTCCGGCAGCGGCATCCCGACGGTGAAGCCGGGCAGGAAGCCCTCATAGGTCTTCAAGGCCGGATCATCCGGCGCCCGGGTGCGCGGATCGATGCTGGTGTCGGTATAGCCGAACAGGGTCGGATCGAACCCGGCCTTGCGCGCTTCCCGCGCCACGTTGGTGAAGCGGTCGTCGAGCGGCGTGCCGTTGCGCCCCGAGCGGTGGTTCATCAGGTACATGCCGGTATGCAGGCTGGTGCGCGCCGGCCCGCACGGGGCACAGACGGTATAGTGCCGCTTGAACAGCACGCCATCGGCCGCCAGCGCGTCGAGGTTCGGCGTCTTCACCAGCGGATGCCCGACCGCGCCGAGGCACTCGCCGCGCCACTGATCGACGCTGATATGGAGGACTTTACGGATTTGCTCGCTCATGGGGCCTGGCCGGAAGATTCGCGGGAGCCGCGATTGTCAACAAAGCCGGCCCGGCGTGCAACCCGTCATGTGGGTGTCACGCGTGTGGTTTGGTCACGGCTGCGGTCACTGCCCAGTCATCGCGGCCGCAAGGCGGTCCGTGGCGGCGACAATCCACGCGCTCATGTCCGGGTGGCCGGCATCGTGCCCCGCTTCGCCGACAATGATGAGTTCGCTCCCCGGCCAATGCTGAGCCAGGCGCCATGGCGTAACCAGCGGGTTGCAAAGATCCAGCCGGCCGTGAATCAGGATTCCGGGAATATGGAACAGGCGGTTTGCGTCCCGCAGCAACTGGCCGTCTCCAAGCCAGGCTTGGTGCCGCCAATAGTGCGTGACCAGTCGCGCGAAGCCGAGCCTGAAGGTCGGCGACTGGTACCTGGGGTTCGGGGCCCCGTCCGCGTGCAAGGCGACAATCGCCGCCTCCCAGTCGCACCAGTCGCGCGCGGCCTTCTCATGGATGGCGGGATCGGGGTTCATCAGGAGGCGATGATAGGCATCGACCAGGCTGCCGGAGCGCTCCGTCTCCGGCACGCCGTCGCGAAAGCGCGCCCAGGCTTCGGGGAAAAACGCGCCAACGCCGCGCGTGATCCAGTCGATCTCCCACGATGTCGTGGTGGCGATGGCCTCCAGCACCATTTCGGTGACGCGATCCGGATGCCGCTGTGCGTAGGCGAGCGCCAATGTCGATCCCCACGAGCCGCCGAGCAGCAGCCACCGTTCGATGTCGAGGTGCCGCCGCAGCAATTCGATGTCCGCCAGTAGGTGGCCGGTCGTGTTGGTGAAGAGATCGATGTTCGGATTGCTCGCGTGCGGCGTGCTGCGTCCCGATCCGCGCTGATCGAACAGCACGATCCGATAGAGCGCCGGGTTGAAATATTGCCGCCACCCCGGGGCGCAGCCGGAGCCCGGTCCGCCATGGAGGACAAGCGCCGGCTTGCCCGAGGGATTGCCGCAGGTCTCCCAATAGACCTGGTGCCCATCGCCGACATCGAGTGTGCCATGGTTGTAGGGATCGATCGGCGGATAAAGGCTCACACCAGCTTCCCAGGATTCATCAGATCCTCGGGATCGATCAGCCGCTTGATCCGGCGCATCAGGTCGAGCTCCGCCGGCGGCTTGCGGCGGTGCAACTCGGTGCGGCGCAACTGGCCGATGCCGTGCTCCGCGCTGATCGAGCCGCCGAAGCGTTCGACCACGTCGTGGACGAGGCGGTTCATCGCTTCGGTACGCGCGAGGAAGCGCTCTTTGCTTTCCTGCTCCGGCTGCACCAGGTTGAAATGGATGTTGCCGTCGCCGAGATGGCCGAATGCCAGCAGCCGCGCCTCGGGCCAGGCCCCGCGCACCGCGTCGAACCCGGCTTTCATGAAGGCGGGCACCGCGGCGACCGGCACCGAGACGTCGTGCTTGATGTTGGCGCCCGATTGATGCTGGCCTTCGACGATGCCTTCGCGCAGCCGCCACATCGCGAGCGATTGCGCCTCGGAGCTGGCGACCGCCGCATCGGCGATCTCGCCTTCCTCCAAGGCGGCGCCCAGCGTGTGCTCCATCGCCGCGCGGATATCGAAGGCGGCGGAGCTGGTATTGGCCTCGATCAGGATCGACCAGTCGGCGAGGCGCTCGAGCGGCCAGGTCAGGCCCGGTACGAAACGCCGCCCCAGCTCGATCCCGAAACGCGGCAGCAATTCGAAGCTCACCAGCTGGTCGGCCAGGCCGGCGCGGCAGCGTGCCAGCAGGCGCGGGCTGGCGTCGAGATCGGTGAGCGCGACGATCGCGGTCGCGCGCGCGAGCGGCTTGGGGAACAGCTTCAGCGCGGCGGCGGTGATGATGCCGAGCGTTCCCTCCGAGCCGATGAACCAGTGCTTGAGGTCATAGCCGCTATTGTCCTTGCGCAGCGCACTGAGGCGGGAGGAGAGGGTCCCGTCGGGCAGCACGACCTCCAGCCCCAGGCAAAGGTCGCGCGCATTGCCGAAGCGCAGCACGTTGATGCCGCCGGCGTTGGTGGCGAGATTGCCTCCGATCTGGCAACTGCCCTCGGCCGCCAAGCTGAGCGGGAACAGCCGGTCCGCAACGCTCGCCGCCTGCTGCAAGTCGGCGAGGATGCAGCCCGCTTCCGCCACCATGGAGTTGTTGAGCGGATCGATCGCACGCACGTGATTGAGGCGCTTCAGCGCCAGCACGATCGCGGTGCCGCCGTCATCCGGCGTGGCGCCGCCGGACAGACCGGTATTGCCGCCTTGCGGCACGATCGGGACGCGATGCTGGCGCGCGAGGCGAACGGTCGCCTGCACCTCCGCGACCGTGCCGGGCAGCGCAACGGCGCGCGCCTTGCCGCGATAGATCCCGCGCCAATCGCTGAGGAACGGCGTCAGGGCCTCCGGCTCGGTCAGGCAATGCCGCGTTCCGACGATCGCCTGCAGGCCCGCGATCAGCGGGTCCATGCGGCGGCCTTTCGCGCGTTACTGTCCGTAGGTGAGCGTAAGGCGCGTGACACCGACATTGGCGCCTATCCCGACATTGCCCTCGAATTCCAAAGGCTGCAGCGAGATCTTGCCGCCATCGCCGCCGAACAACAGGTTGACCTTGACGCCGATGCCGGCCGAGCCGCCAGCACCGCCGCCGGTATAGTCGCCCGCCAGCGCGCCCGGCGCGACATTGTCGCCCGGCGCGATCACGCCCCACACGATCGATCCGGCATGGAAATAGCCGAGATCGAAGCCCCAATCGCGAATCTGGCCGCCATAGCGCTCGACCGTCCCGTTGGAGCGGTTGAACACGCAGCTCACATTACGGTTGGAACCGATGAGGTATCCGAAGCCCGAGGAGACATTGCAGACAAGGCTGCCGATATTGACATCGGCCCGGGCCGCCCCGGGCAAGGTCCAGGCAAGGCACGCAGCGGCGGCCGCGACGGCAAGGCGAGAAAGACGCATGGCAACTCCCCGTTCGATCTTGTGACGGCGGATTATGGCTCCGCCCAGGTCCTATGGCCGCATGATGGAACAAACCGGGGAGGGGGGGAACCGCAAAATCTCCTCCCCTAGGCATGAGGGAGGGTCGGGTAGGGGGAAGCGGCAGAGATTTCCGCCGATGGGGACGCGTCTTTCCCCCAGATCTGGCTTGCGGTTCTCCTATTACTATCTGCAGCGCAACCGAAGGTATTTAATTGGCAATACCTTCAATCTCATCACTTTCGCTGTCTGCCGTGATGGCGACGAAATCAACCTCGCGACTAGACCCATCGGCCATCACGCGCGTGACCTCGATCGGCAGGAGCCACCCCTTGTCGGGGTCGAGCAACGTCACCCGAGCATCGGCCGGATAACAGGACAGCCTTGCAATCAGATCCGAGACGGTCATAACGCCTCCAAGTTTCCGCGCGGGCTCCTCGGAGAGTCGCCAGGGGGCGGCACCCCAAAGGAGGTTGCGGCGAGGGGTTCGCCGGCCGAGGGCACAGCCGACGAACCCCTCGCCAACGCTTTGAACCTAGTCCGATGGGGGAGATGGCGTCGGTCCAAAGCGCTCCTTGCAGACTTAGACGTCCACCCGTGGCGCCCGTCCCACCAGACGTGTTCGATCCCAAATTTCGACCGCCTCCACGTCGGGGTTGCCTTCAAGAATTTGAGCCGCCTTCGCCATTGCCTCGGCGTCGCTCGCGCATTCGACAGCCTCGACAGACTTAATGCGATCCTTGGCATCCATGAGATGCCACCTGTAGCTACCCATGGCACCCTCCACCGCTTGCTCACGCTGATCTTATCGGCGTGCTGAAAATTGCAAAGGCGGAGATCGGTACGGAGCCGTACCAACACGCGCCTGGACAGCCTTTCAAATAGAGATAGCTTGCCGCACCGCCTGCATTGTGCGGCGGAAGTGGCGAAGAGGCTTCGTGCGCTCTTGCCGAGCAAGGTGAGAGCAATGCCGAGTCCCGCCGCGCCTGCTACGCCAAACCGTCTGCTGACGCGTCTTTCTGCCGATGATTTCTCCTTGCTGGAGCCGCATCTGAAACGGGTCGACCTGCCGCTTCGTACGCAACTGGAAGCTCCCAAAAAACCAATCGACTTCGTCTACTTTCCGGAAAGCGGGTTCGCTTCGGTCGTCGCCAGGGCCGCCGGCGGCCACAGCATCGAAGTCGGATTGATCGGCCGTGAAGGAATGACTGGCTTGGCAGTCGTCATGGGAACCGATCGGACGCCTCATGAGACGTTCATTCAAAATGCGGGCAGGGGACTTAGAGTCAGTGCATCCAAGCTGCGGCAAGCGATCGGGAAAAGTCGTAGCCTCCATCAAGCCTTCCTGCTCTACGGCCACGCTTATATCCTCCAAACCGCCTATACGGCCATGTCCAACGGCCGCCACAAGGTCGAGGAGCGGTTGGCACGCTGGCTCTTGATGGCCCATGATCGA
>DASYRS010000309.1:0-6745 GCA_036004205.1 Dongiaceae bacterium | reverse complement strand
GGCGAGCCCCGGCTCCTCCGGATGCTGGATCACCAGCGCATCGAAGCTGCGCGCGTAGGTGAGGGCGCGGCGCATCACCTGCACGTCGCGCACGGCATGGAGCCCGTCGGTAAAGCCGAGGGCGCCGCTGTCCGCCAGCAGCGCCATCTCCACCAGGTCCTTGCCGGCGAGGCCCTGGGTCAGGGCGCCGTAGCAATAGATCTTGGTGCGCCGGGTCTCGCGCGCGCGCCGCGCGATGAACTGGACGCCGGCCACGTCGTCGATGATCGGTTCGGTGTTGGGCAGGCACACCATGGAGGTGATGCCGCCGACGGCCGCCGCGAGGCTGCCGGTCTCGATCGTCTCCTTGTGCTCCTCGCCCGGCTCGCGCAGCTGTACGCGCATATCGATGAAGCCGGGGGCCAGCACGCGGCCGTGGCAATCCTGGATCTCCGCATCGTCCGAGATGTTGGCGCGCGTCACCTGCGCGCCGGTCGCGACGATCACGCCATTTTCCACCAGGATGCCGCCGGTCTCGTCGCGGTTGCTGGCGGGATCGATCAGCCGAGCATTGACGAGCGCGAGCGGGCGGTCCTGCTTCTTCGGCGGTTTCGGGGGCAGGGACGGGGGTGTCATTGGTTCCCCGTCAGGTTGCGGGTCAGCGCGTCGAGGCAGGCCATGCGCACGGCGACGCCCATCTCCACCTGTTCGCGGATGACGGAGCGGTTGATGTCGTCGGCCACCTCGGAATCGATCTCCACCCCGCGGTTCATCGGCCCCGGATGCATGATGAGGGCATCCGGCTTGGCGAGCGCCAGCTTGGCGTAGTCCAGACCGAAGAAGCGGAAATATTCGCGGGTCGAGGGCACATAGGCGCCCTGCATGCGCTCCAATTGAAGGCGCAGCATCATCACGATGTCGACGTCCTTCAGCCCCTTCTTCATGTCGGTGAAGACCTCGACCCCCATGCGGTCGATGTTGCTGGGCAGCAGGGTCAGGGGCGCGATCACCCGCACCCGCGCGCCCATCTTGGTGAGGAGATGGATGTTGGAGCGCGCCACCCGGCTATGCAGGATGTCGCCGCAGATCGCGACCAGCAGGCCATCCAGCTTGCCGAGGCGGCGGCGGATGGTGAGGGCGTCCAGCAGCGCCTGGGTCGGATGCTCGTGCCGGCCGTCGCCGGCATTGATGACCGAGCCATCCACCTTCTGCGACAACAGATTGACCGCGCCGGATTCATTGTGCCGCACCACCATCACGTCCGGCTTCATCGCGTTGAGGGTCATGGCCGTGTCGAGCAGCGTCTCCCCCTTCTTGATGGAGGAAGTGCCGACCGACATGGTGATGACATCGCCGCCCAGGCGCTTGGCCGCCAGCTCGAACGAGGTGCTGGTGCGGGTGGAGGTCTCGAAGAACAGGTTGATGACGGTGCGGCCGCGCAACAGCCGGCGCGCGCGCTCATCGTCCTTGGGAAGGTCGGCGTAGCTGTTCGCCAGATCGAGCAGTCGGCCGATTTCCGCCGCCGAAAGCGCCTCGATACCGAGCAGATGCCGGTGGGGAAAGAACGCGTTTGCGGCGCTGGGCGACCCGATCATCGGGGGCGCATCATATTCATGGAGCGCCCCCGGTCAATCGATTCGCGCGGTCAATTTTTCGCCCGGTTATCCACAGAATTTCCGGGCGAAATTGCTGACCGCTTGGTTAGTTCTTCGCAGCGATCACCATCCAGCCGACCCCGAACTTGTCCGCCGCCATGCCGAAGCTGGACGCGAAGAAGGTCTTCTCCAGGGGCATCTGCACCTGACCGCCTTCGGAGATGGCGATGAAAATCCGCTTGGCCTCCGCATCGTTGGTCGCGTTGATGGTAAGCGCGAAGCCCTGGAAGCTGGGCTGCCCCATGCAACGTCCGTCCGAGGCCAGGATTTCGGTCTCGCCGACCTGGAAGGAGCAGTGCATGACCTTGTTCTTGCTCTCGGGCTTGATCTGCGACTGGTCAGGCGCCTCGCTGAACCGCATCAGCATGTTCACCTTGGCGCCAAGCGCACGCTTATAGAACTCCAGCGCGTCGTCGCACTTGCCGTCAAAAAACACATAGGGTTGGACTTTCATGGCCTTTCCTTCCGCATTCTAGCGTTTCGATAGTCGATAACAGTGTCCCGGCCGGCCGTGGCGTGGCGGCCTCCGGCAACAGATTTGCGCCGTTCGTCAGTCGTTACGCCGCCCGGATGCTCGCGAACGCTTCCGCAATCCGCTGGGGCGCCGTGGAACGCGCATACATCCGCTGCAGATACCCCTTCAGGTTCGGGAACCCGTCGAGCAGATTCCGTTCGTTCGCCCAGTCCATCAGATAGGCGGTCACGCAATCGGCAGCCGTCACATGATCGCCGACGATGTATTGGCGTCCTTCCATGTGGCGCTCGAGCACCGCCGCCATGGCCGTGAAATCCTCGCGGGCAAGGTCAATATCCTGTGGCAGGCGCTTGTGCTCGGGATAGAGGAACGTGTGCTTGGCCATCCGCCACAGCGGCTGCTCAAGCTCGGTCATGGCGAACAGGATCCAGCGATAGACCTGGGCCCGCTGCTTCAGGCCGGTCGGCATCAGCCCCTTCTCGGGATATTTCTCGGCCAGATAGAGGACAATCGCGGCCGATTCGGGAATCACGAGGTCGCCGTCGACCAGCACCGGCACCTTGCCTGCGGGATTGATGGCAAGGAAATCCGGCCGCCGGTGTTCGCCGGCCTGCAGATTGACCTGAATGAACTCGAACTCCGCACCCAATTCCTTGAGGCCCCAGAGCGCGCGAAGCGAGCGGGTGGGGCCGAAGCCATAAAGTTTCATCATGGTATCCTCCCGACAGCAGGTGTGGGCATCCCGCCCCTAATAACCGTGCACGGGACGGGTTGTTGCGATATGTATACGCTGTCCACAAAACGCTAGCAAAGAAACTGGACGCTGTCCACATTCGGAATCGAAATGGCAAAAAAACTACGGACCAGACCGCCCGCCCGCACCACCTACCGTCATGGCGACCTGCGTCGGGCGCTGCTGGGGGCCGGGATCGCGCTGGCGCGGGAAGGGGGCCCCCACGCAATCGTGCTGCGAGAGGCGACCCGGCGTGCCGGCGTTGCGCCGAACGCCGCCTACCGCCATTTCGCCAGCCGTCAGGATCTGCTGGAGGCGGTGCGCTCCGCGGCGCTGTCCGAGCTGGCGAATGCGATGGAGGCCGAGATCGCCAAGGGGCGGCGCGCGAAGTCCGCCGAAGAAGCGGCACGCGCCAATCTCCGCGCGGTCGGAGCCGGATATCTGCGGTTTGCGTTCACGGAGACAGGTTTGTTCCGCACGGCCTTCGCGACGCCGGAGCTGCTGGGGTTCACCGGCGATCCCGCGCGCAAGGGCAAGAGCGGCCTCGATCCGTTCGAGCTGCTGAGCGCGGCCCTGGACAAGTTCGTCGGAACCGGATTGCTGCCGCCCGAGCGTCGTCCCGCCGCCGAGTTCCTCGCCTGGTCCGCCGTCCATGGCTTTGCGATGCTGGTGATCGATGGCCCGCTGCACACGGTTCCGCGCGCTGACATCGAAGGCATCGGCGCACGCGTCATTGCGATGGTGGAGAAGGGCATCTAAGCTGGACACAGTCGGCGCACGGAGGGGGCGACCATGAGCATCGATTTCCTGATCACATCCCTGATCATCGTGGCTTCGCCCGGCACCGGCGTGCTCTATACGCTGGCCGCCGGCCTCTCGCGCGGGTCGCGTGCCAGCGTGGTCGCGGCCTTCGGATGCACGCTCGGGATCGTGCCGCACATGGCGGCCGCCATCATGGGCCTTGCGGCGCTGTTGCATACCAGCGCGCTCGCCTTCCAGACCCTCAAATATCTCGGCGTCGCCTACCTGCTTTTCATGGCGTGGCAGGCGCTGAAGGAGCGCGGTGCGCTGCGGATCGACAAGGAGGTCGACGCCAGGTCGGCGATGCAGGTGATCGTCCACGCGATCCTGATCAACATCCTCAATCCGAAGCTCTCGATCTTCTTCTTCGCCTTCCTGCCGCAGTTCGTCCGCACCGACGAGGCGCATCCGCTCTCGCGCATGCTGGAGCTCAGCAGCGTATTCATGCTGATGACCTTCGCGGTGTTCGTGATTTATGGCCTGTTCGCCGCCTCGGTGCGCAACCAGATCATCTCGCGCCCCCGCGTGCTGACCTGGATGCGCCGCACTTTCGCCGCCGCCTTCGTCGCGCTCGGCGCGAAGCTCGCCTTCGCCGAACGCTAGGCGAGATCGTGTAGCCATAGACGTGCGGTCGTTCGCCGGCTCCACCAACAGCGTCCGTTTTTAACTGTCAGCGGCCGTCATTCTTGCCGCTCCGCGTGTCGCAGAGGTGCCACTAGCTGCTACTCGGCGAAAATTAAGCATCGACGAGATGCATGAACGTAGACAACTTACTTGTCCAGCGCGCCCATCGGTGCCCGTTAGCTTTCGCTAGCACTTGCGGTAGACTTCTCGGGACGCGAGCTCCAGCCACCGCCTAGCACTTTATAGAGCGTCACGAGGTTCGCCTCCCTACTGAGTTGGATCGAGATCAGCTCCTGCTGGGCGGCATAGAGCGAGCGCTGGGAGTCGAGCACGTCCAGGTAGCTCGAGATGCCGCGCTGGTAGCGTTCGGTCGCAAGCCGGTAGCTGGCCTCGGTGGAATCGACCAGGGACTGCTGGGCCGCCAGTTGCTCGTCGATCGTGCCGCGCTCCGCCAGCGCATCCGCAACTTCGCGGAACGCAGTCTGGATGGTCTTCTCGTAGTTGGCGACTTCGATCCGTTTCTCCACCTTGGCGGCGTCGAGATTGGCTTGGTTCGCGCCGGCATCGAAGATCGGCAGGATGATGTCCGGCGCGAAGCTCCAACCGCCGGTCCCGGCCTTGAACAGGGTCGCCAGTGCGTCGCTGGTGCTGCCGCTGGCCGCTGTCAGCGTGATCTTGGGGAAGAAGGCCGCGCGCGCTGCGCCGATATTGGCGTTGGCACTTTTCAGTGTGTGCTCGGCCGCGAGGATGTCGGGACGCGACGTCAGCACATCCGACGGCAGGTCGCCCGGAACGTCGGTCATCGCGGTCACCGGACCAACCGTATCGCCGGGCAGGAGATCGGACGGGACCTGCGCGCCAGCCAAGAGGACCAGCGCATTCAGGTCCTGCGCGACGGCGGTGGTGAACTGCGCGATGTCCACCCGCGCGGTGTCGACGCTGGTCTCCGCCTGGCGCACATCGAGCGCCGAGGCGATGCCTTTCTCGAACGTCTGCCTGGTCAGATCGAGCGAATGCTGCTGACTCTCCAGCGTCTCGCGGGCGAGCTTCAGCTCTGCCTGGTCGGCCTGGAGCGTGAGATAGGCAGTCGCGACCTCCGCCACCAGGCTGATCTGGGTCGCACGCCTGGTCTCCACGGTCGAGAAGTAGTCTTCCAGCGCCTGTTCGTTGAGGCTGCGGATGCGGCCGAAGAGGTCGAGCTCGTAGGCGCTGACGATGACGTTGGCGGAATAGGTGCGCGTGGTCTCCGCGCGGCCTGACAGGGTATTGCGTCGTCCCGACCGCGTGATCTCGCCGCTGCCCTCGGCGTCTATGCTCGGGAAGAGGTCCGAGCGCGAGATGCGGTATTGCGCCTGCGCTTCCTCGATGTTGAGGGCGGCGACGCGCAGGTCGCGATTATTCTGCAGTGCCAGCGCGATCACGCGGCGCAGCTTGTCATCGTTGAAGTAATCCTCCCACGCGATGTCCGCCAGCTTCCCACTCTGACCGCTGGCCGATGCCGGCAGATAGGAGGGACCCGTCGGCCAGGATTGCGGGGCCGGTGCGGCCGGCCGGACATAGTCCGGAATGAGGGTGCAGCCGGACAGCAGGAGAAGGCCGGCAATTGCTATGGTTCTGACGGGAATCATTGTTGCTTAGTCCTTGTCACTCCGCCGGTGCGGATGCCGCATCCGGCGCCGGACGGCGGCCGGCAAACCAGCGGCGGATCACCACGAAGAACAGCGGCACGAACAGGATGCCGAGGATGGTCGCCGAGATCATGCCGCCCATGACACCAGTCCCGATCGCATTCTGGCTGCCCGCGCCCGCGCCCGTGCTAATGGCGAGCGGGAGCACACCCAGGATGAAGGCAAAGGACGTCATCAGGATCGGCCGCAGGCGCATGCGCGCGGCCTCGATCGCCGCCGTCGCCAGGTCCTCGCCCTGCTCGTGCAGCTCCTTGGCGAATTCCACGATCAGGATGGCGTTCTTGGCGGCAAGGCCGATGGTCGTCAGCAGTCCGACCTGGAAGTAGATGTCGTTCGCGAGCCCTCTCAGCGTGGCGGCCAGCAGCGCTCCGATGATACCGAGCGGGACGACCAGCATGACGGCCGCAGGGATCGACCAGCTCTCATAGAGCGCGGCGAGGCACAGGAACACCACGATGAGCGAGATCGCGTAGAGCGCCGGCGCCTGCGAGCCGGACAGCCGCTCCTGGTAGGAGATGCCGGTCCATTCGTAGCCGATGCCGGTCGGCAGCTTGGCGGCGATGCGCTCCATCGCGGCCATCGCCTCGCCAGAGCTGTAGCCCGGCCCGGCCTGACCGACGATCTCGGTCGAGGGCATGCCGTTGTAGCGTTCGAGCCGCGGCGAGCCGTAGGTCCAGCGCGCCGTCGCGAATGCCGAGAACGGCACCATCTGATCCTGGTCGTTGCGCACGTACCAGCGGCTCAGGTCCTCTGGCGACATGCGGAACGGCGCGTCGGCCTGCACATAGAC
>DASYRS010000308.1:0-10979 GCA_036004205.1 Dongiaceae bacterium | reverse complement strand
ATCGGCCCGGCATACAGCCTCGGCCAAGGAATCAGCTGCCTTCGCTATAAGCGCATCGACTGCGCTCTGCTCGACATGACGCTGCACGACGAACTGGTGTTCGAACTCGCCGACGCCTTGGCCGAGCGCGGCGTTCCCATCGTCTTTCTAAGCGCGCAGTCGCTCAACATCGCGCCGCAGCGCCATCGCGGCTGCAGGCTCGTTCACAAACCCTTCAGCACCCACAGCCTCATCCTGGCAATCCAGGCGGCGATCGCCGAAAGGCGCGCGTTGGCCGCCCGACGGCCGGCGCTACGGCGCGACGCATCGCCATAGTTCGGTGCCGGCTAGGCGAACAAGAACAAGATAACAGCCAGCGCGGCCAGCAACACCCAGGCGCTCGTGACAAGGTGGTGCCCGTGCGCATGCTCGCTCAGCACGTCGCGATAGGAGTCAAACGACAGCATGGCCCGTTCCTCCTGCAGCATGCCGAACAGTTAGGGGGCTGCAAGCCGGCCGGCAGTGATCCCTTTCACAAGGTGACGGAGGTCACAGGCCTGATGCGCTTAGGTCTCCCTGCCGGGTGGTCATGATTGCGGCGACCGTTTCGGTGCCCGCCATCCCCTCGCCGGGAACCTTAGGTTCGTTGCGGCATTGCAAATCTGTCCAGAACTCCGAACACGGGACAGCTCTTCGAGGGGACGGGACTCATGACAAGCTTCAAGAAATTCTGGCCGCTCTATCTACGCGCGCATCGGGACCGGGGAACGCGGATCGGCCACTACTACGCCACAACGATCGCGCTCTCGGCCGTGGTCGCATCGATTGCCTTCCACACCGTCTGGGTGGCGGTCCTGGGCATTCTCGTCGGTTACGGGATTGCCCTCACCTCGCACCGGATCGGCGATCGTTCCAAGTCGCTGGTGTTTGTGAACCCGGTATGGGGCGCCGTGGCCGATCTCAAGATGTGCTGGCTGGCCTTGAGCGGCTCGCTTGCGGCGGAGCTGGCGCAACATGCCGGCCCGTCACGCGATCATGTCACCGGATCCATGGCCGAAAACCCGCAATAGAACCGCAGTTGCCTTGCTGGCCGACCGAAAATGGTCGGCGGCGAGACACGAGAAAGGGTGGGGTCCGTGCCTCGCCTCCGCGCCAACCATTGGATCAAGCCAATGGCCGCACAGATGAACCGCAAAAGCCATTCCGGGTTCCATTCGCGAGAGCGCATGCCGCCGCGTCATCCGGATTGCTGACGCGCCAGCCAGCGCAACACGCGGCGGCGGAACGGCGGAATGTCGAGCGCAACCAGCACGACGCCCAACGGCAACATCCAGAACCCGACCACCGGCAGAAATCCGACCACGCCACCGGCCATGGCCAGGATCCCCAGCCCGGCACGGACGCCCGACGGCAGGTGACGGTCGCTCCAGATCGCGATTCGGTTAACGATCGCGATTGTTCGCTTCCAGACTTGATGAATCCGCGACATGACGATCCCGAGCGCTGCGGCCACAGGATTGGCACAACCCCGCAAGCCGGAAGAAGTTGGCTGCAAAAAAGTGGCGGCGAGCTGACAGGACGGTTGACGTCAGCTTCGCCGCCTTCCCGGCCGGCCCTATGGGAACTGCCGTCCGGAATCAGGGAATCAAGGCAACGCCGCGACCCTAGAACCCCACGCCAGCGACCGGCGTTTGCCTTTGACAAGTCTGCCCTGCGAAACCCCCATGGAGCCGCGAGAGGGAACTGAGCCAGATAAACAAACGTCCCGCCGGAACATTGCGCACGCCGCGACGTTTGCTTTGTCAGTTCTCGGCGGACCGCACCTACGTATGCTGGAAACCGAACTCACCGATCTCTCCTATCGCGTGCTGCTGCGGGAATGCAGCCGCCGGCGCGAGGACGTGCTCGACGAATTCAGGGAACGGATAGCGGGTTTCCTGGCCATTGGCCTGGTCATCGCGGTGCCGCTCTGCTGGATGGCCGCCGGCTCGGAGGTATCGCTGGTCGATGAGTCCGAGGCGGCGGAACCGGCCACCGGCGCCAAGGGCTTCGAGGCGCCCGCGGTCAATCCCGATGCGGTTCTGAACCGGCTGGAGATAGACCAAGTGAGCCGCTCCGACGTCCGCGCCGCGCAAACCGCGCTCAAGCTGAAGGGATTCGATCCGGGGCCGATCGACGGCGTCGCCGGAAAGCAAACACTCTCCGCTCTCAATGCCTACCGGCAATCCGTCCGCCTCTTGCCCGTGCAGGCCATCAGCCGGGAAACGCTCGCCGGATTGCAAAGCCGGTAGCCGGCGCACGCCGGCAAAAATCTGCTTCATCCGCGCCTATATCGAACGGCATAGAACGTCCGCACAATGTCACAAGCGATCCGAATTGTGTCATAAGCGGCCCCGGATTTGAGCCGGTTGCTACCATGGGCCGCGACGATGAAGTCTCAAGATCACGGCGCGAATTTTGAAGCGCTTGCCAGTAACATCATTGCATTTCCCGGTACCCATCGCGGTCGCCCGGCGACGACGGCCGAGGCCGGCCGTCAAGGCCGGCAGCCGGCGGCGATCGCCGGAGCGGAGCTCAATGCCCGCCTGCTGATCCTGTTCGCCATCTGCACCACCAGCGCCGCGGTCGCGCTGTCGGCCGTCCACATTCTGCAGGGATAGCGAGCCCGCTTGGGGGGGCGTGACTGATCGGCGGCGGAGCCCGTGAGGGGTAAGGGCACCGCCGCCGCATCGGTCACGATATACCAAGGCACAACCCCGCTACATCTTCCGCGCGCTTGCGCGGCGGCCCCATCAAGAGAAACAATACTTGCCGACCCAAGGAGAAGATGGCCGGAGCACGGCTTTGAGCTATAAGAGCCCCGATGACGTGAGTTCGGAGATCGTCCGATTCATGCATCAATGGTGGCTCGGCAAATGCGGCGCAGACATTCCGGATCGCAGCGATCTCGACCCGGCGGAACTGAAACCGCTGCTCCCCAACATCCTCATCAGCGATGTCGAGCATGATCCGTTCCGCATCCGCTACCGCCTGGTCGGAACGCGGGCGCGCGAGGCGACCGGCTTCAACATCGTCGGACGATATCTCGACGAACTGCTGCCGGCCGATCCGGATGAGCCATGGATGGACGATTACAGCCTGGCTTACCGCACGCGCAGCCCGGTGCTGGGCTCGAGCTCAATCAAGACCACGAGCGGCGGCATATTCACGTACGAGTATGGATTGTTCCCGCTGCGCAAGGGCGGCACGACCATCGAACAGTTCATCGCGATCGAGGATTACGAGGACCTGAATTCGACTCTGCTGGATCTGGTCGAGTGGCGCGAGCGCACGCCGAAGAAGTGATCCGCGTCGCTCTCGAAACGTCCGTGTAAATCAGATGTTTTCCTTACCGGCGCTTCATCATGAAAGCCTTTAATTTCAGCCATCTTCGCTACAATTTGCGGAGGATTTTAGACAACTCCCATTTGTTGCGCAGAAGTGCTGGCTGTGTGTATCATATGTGTATGTCCCTGCCGCAGCGGCCACCGTTCTATCGGCTGTATGCGTTGAATGTGAGTGTGAATCGACGCCCTCGCACCGCACGCAGAGACAGATTGGCGTCACCGCAGAGATCGAGTGACAGACGATGACAATGGGACTCATTGGGCTGGCTTTGGGTGCCGCGGCGAGCGCCGGTGGCACGTCGTTCAGAATGAGTACCTTTCAGGGCCCCGGCAACTATCGCATCCCGGTGGGTGCGTCAGTGGCGTTTCTCGGCGGCATGATTGTGTCTCTGAGCGTAGTCCAGCTTCTGCTGACGATCTTCTGATCGATCGGTTTCTTCCCGCGCCTGCTGTCGCCTGACGGCGAGGCGCGCCTCCAGTCGCCATCGCCGCCGTAGCGGCATCGGTTGGATGGGCCGAGCAGGTTGTCGGCCCATCCAAATTGCTTGATGGCCCGGCGTCAGCCGACCGGCTCGGTCGCATCGCACATCACCGGACCATCCGGCTGGAGCTTGCGACAGTTCAGGCGGCATTGCAGCACGCCGCTGTCTCCGCGCATTTCGGTGAACCACTTCAGGCCGGCCCGCTGGCATGCCTCGAGCGTATAGTGCCCGCCGAGATAGACCTCATTGCTGTTGGCGTCAGTACGTGCGAGCGACCAGATGTTTGGCTTGACGGGATCGACCACGCAGCTGGCGCAAGCGACGCTCAGCAAGACGACGAGTATGGATCGGCTCATGTTCCTTTCCCTCCACGTAGCAGCGATGACAGATCGCGACATCGCGGCCATTCTACCAAGCGCGACGATCGATTGCGACGCGCGGTTATAGTTAATGAGTTATTGATTTCCGAGCAGAGGGAAGCGCTCGATCACTCGTCGGCCTGGCGCGCCGGATTGTGCGCTACGTCACAACTACGCGAGATCGAGGGCGTGGCGTTTCAGGTCGGCGAGATCGACATGCTCCAGCGCAAGCCGGTGTGTCGCGCCGAGGACGACGCGCGGCGCGGCGCCGGCCTCCAGTGCCTCCTGCCAGCGATCGGCACACAGGCACCAGCGGTCGCCCGGCCGCAAGCCGGTAAACCCGAATTCCGGTCGAGGCGTCGACAGATCGTTGCCCATGCGCTTGGAGAATTCCAGGAACGGCGCCGTCATCTCCGCGCAGACGACGTGCCGGCCGCGGTCCTCCTCGCCGGTGGAACAGCAACCATCGCGATAGAACCCTGTGACCGGATCGGCCGAGCAGACTGCCAGCTGCTCGCCGAACACATTCACATCGTCGTGGTTATCGTTTGCCGCCATGGTGGGACACTCCGTTCAGTATGATCTTGGTCACAGATCTTGCCGCGCGGCCAGCTGTGGCCAATCGCTGCTTATCTTTTATTGGACAGCACAGCAGACTTCGGGCATTTAGGGCCGTCCTGCGCGGCCAACAGGCCCACCGATTCCTTTATGAACGACGCCAGCCTGCAAACCAATTCAATATTGGCGAAGTCCCTTGGCATTTTGTCGGCGTTGGCGGATACGGACAGCCAGGCCCGGACCGAATGGTCCGCCACTCTCGTCTCGGAGCTGTCTCCGTTTCTTTCGCCGCACGTCCACCCGGCCTTGGCCGAACGATCCGGCGACCTGACTTCGCCTCACACGAACGGTCCCGGGCTGCGATGGCATGCGGACCGGCTTGCCGCGCTGTGTCAGGCGGTCACCGGGGCGGAATCGCCGGTGGAGCGGGCGCGGCGATGCTATCACGCTCGCATGCTAGGCTATGGTCTTGCGCCAGAACGGAGGGAATTCCGTCCGCTCGTGACAATTCTCCTACCGGTCCATAATCGTCCGGGGCCCCTGGTCGAAGCCGTGCAAAGCTGCGTCGACCAGACCTGGCGCCCGATCGAGATCCTGGTCATCGACGATGGGTCGGTGGATGACCTGCGTTCCGCCTTGAGCCCCTTTGGCGAGCAGGTCCGGCTGATCCATAAGATGAATGGCGGCGTCGCCAGCGCGCGCAATCTCGGCCTGCGCATGGCGCAAGGCGACTTCATCCATTTTCTGGACAGCGACGATCTGCTGGCGCCGACCGCGATCGAGAACAATGTCGCGGCCTTCGCCGTGGTCGCCGATGCCGATCTTTGCTACGGCCAGTCGCAATGGATCGACATGCGCACGGTGCCGCCACAGATGAAGGACCGGCATTTGCGCGCGCTGCAGAATCCGGTCCGCTCCATGATCGTCGAGTTCGCCTTTCCGGTGCCGACGGTCATGATGCCGCGCTGGCGCATGCTCGCCATGCCGCCGTTCGAGGAGGATCTGCGCCGCTCGTCCGATTGGCGCTATTGGCAGGGCCTCGGCTTCGCGCAGGCCAAGGCGGTCGGCATCCGCACGCAGACGGCCTATCTGCGGCGGTTCGAGCACAGCCTGCAAGCGACGCCCCATCCTCACGACGACAGCCATGCCGTGGCGGTGCTGCGCGGTCTGCGCGACCTGATCCGGCATCCCCATGCGTGGCTTTATGCCGTCGAATACATGAACCTGCTGATCGGCCGGCGGTCACAACACTGGTTCGCGGCGGCGCCGTCGGACCGCATCAAGAGAGTGCTGGCGGAGCTGACGGCTGCGCTGCGGTCGGGCAGCATCGCAAGCGGCGATGGCGATCTCTCGATGCTGCCCATGCTGGCGGCGATGCGCGGGCGGATCCAGCAACTGAAGCGGCAGGGCCACTGGTCCGGAGAGGACCCCGCCTGTGCCTATGACGTCCTGTTCGCAGCCATATCGCGGGCAATCGGCCATGCGGCTTCCATCTCCGGGCGCGACATTGCTTTCTGGACCCGGGAGCCGGATGCGCCGATCCGGCATCGCGGCCTGCAAGGTTTCTTCGCTTCGGTCGAGCGGCGCTCTCCGCCGGGCGGCGCGCCAGCGCTTGCCGACGCGCTGTTGCGGGCCTCGCGGCGGGTTCCGCGCCGTCGGTTCGTACGGATGGCTGCGCGGCTACAGTCGATCCTGGGCGCGCGCCTGGCCGGCCGAGCGACCGCGCACTGGATGCGCTGGAGCAGCGGCTAGCGCCGATCCTCGGCCACGCCGGCCTTGCGAAGCTCGGCGGGAAGCCGGCCGGTCAGCCACAGCCCATACATGCGGGCATCGCTGATCAACGACCAGAACGGATGACGGAAGGTCGCCGGCCTGTTGCGCTCGACAAAGAAATGCGCGATCCAGGCCGGACCGTAACCCGCGATGGGAATGGCGATCAGCCACCCCCAGCCCTGACCCGACAGAAACAGCGCCAGCGCGGCCAGCGCCAAGCTGGTGCCAAGAAAATGCCAGGCGCGTGTCGCGGGCCTGGCATGTTCGCGCAGATAGAACGGCCAGAATTCCGCATAGCCGCGGAAGCGCCCCTGGTACTGGGCGCCGCTCATGCTACTCGGCGGCTTTTTCCCGGGCCGCGCCCGGATGCGTCACCGCCCCGTAGCGCGCGGACGAGACGGTCTCGCCGTAACGCCAGATCGCGCCCGACTGGTACTGCGCCGCGCGCGGCTTCCACGCGGCCTTGCGCTTGGCCAGTTCTTCGTCCGACAGCTCGACCCTGATCGAGCCATTGTCCGCGTCGAGCTCGATGATGTCGCCGTTCCTGACCAGCGCGATCGGGCCGCCGATGGCTGCTTCCGGCGCGACGTGGCCGACGCAGAAGCCGCGCGTGGCACCGGAGAAGCGCCCGTCGGTGATCAGCGCCACCTTCTGTCCCATGCCCTGGCCGTAGATCGCGGCGGTCAGCACCAGCATCTCGCGCATGCCGGGCCCGCCCTTCGGGCCTTCGTAGCGGATCACGAACACATCGCCCGCCTTGTAGGCGCGGTCGTTCACCGCCGCGAACGCATCCTCCTCGCGGTCGAAGCACAAGGCCGTGCCGCGGAACTTGGTATTGGCAAGGCCCGCGACCTTCACCACCGCGCCGTCGGGCGCGAGGTTGCCCTTCAGCACCAGCACGCCACCGCTCGGCGCCAACGCCTTGCCGACCGGGCGCACGACGTCCTGGTCGGTGCGGAAGGCCACGTTCCTCAGGTTCTCCGCCATGGTCTTGCCGCTGACGGTCATGACATCGCCATGCAGGAAGCCGCCTTCCAGCAGCGCCTTCAGCACCTGCATCACGCCGCCGGCCCGGTGCATGTCGCTCGCCACATACTTTCCGCCCGGCTTCAGGTCGGCGATGTAGGGCGTGCGCTTCAGGATCGCTTCGATGTCGAAGGCGTCGAAATCGATGCCGGCCTCGTTGGCGATTGCCGGCAGATGCAGCAAGCCGTTGGTCGATCCACCGGTCGCGGCGACGACGGCCGCGGCATTCTCCAGCGCCTTGCGGGTTACGATGTCGCGCGGCCGAAGATTGCTCTTGAGCAGGCGCATGACCGCTTCGCCGGTCTGGAACGCGAAGGCTTCGCGCTCGGCGATCACCGCCGGCGCCGAGGACGAGCCCGGCAGCGCGAGGCCGATCGCCTCGGACACGCAGGCCATGGTGTTGGCGGTGAACTGGCCACCGCACGCGCCGGCCGACGGGCACGCGATCTTCTCGAGCGCGGTCAGCTCCTCCAGCGGCATCTGGCCCGACTGGTATTTGCCGACCGCCTCATAGACGTCCTGCACCGTCACGTCCTTGCCGTGGAAATTGCCCGGCAGGATCGAGCCGCCATACATGAAGACCGAGGGCACGTTGACCCGCAGCATCGCCATCATCATCGCCGGCAGGGTCTTGTCGCAGCCGGCGATCGCCACCAGCCCGTCGTAGCAATGGCCGCGCACCGACAGCTCGACCGAATCCGCGATGGTCTCGCGGCTGACCAGCGAGGACTTCATGCCCGAATGGCCCATCGCGATGCCGTCGGTCACGGTGATGGTGACGAATTCGCGCGGAGTGCCGCCGGCGGCGCTGACCCCGCGCTTGGCGATCTCGGCATGGCCTTTCAACGCGGTGTTGCAGGGTGCGGATTCATTCCAGCTCGACACCACGCCGACGAACGGCTTGGCGATGTCCCGCTCCGTCAGGCCCATGGCGTAATAGAAGGCGCGGTGCGGCGCGCGCTCCGGCCCCGCCTTGACGTGGCGGCTATCGAGTGAATCGTCGTTCGGCTGCTGGCTCATGAAATGGTCCCTCCCATTGGCGGCCACCATATCGCCGGACGCCGGAAGGTCAATACAGGGCCCCCATGCGTGAACAGCAAGGCCGCCTGCGATTTTCGGGGGCCACTCAGGGCTGTGGAATTTCGACCGATTTCCGGGTCGCGCCGCGCCGGAAGTGATCGAACACCAGGCTCCACGGCTCCGCCCGGCTGTCGCGATAGATGCCGTACTTGAAATACGTGCAGCCGACCAGTCCGGCATAACCGAAAGGCTCGGCGGGGTCGGCGGTCCCCTTGCCATCCATCATGCCGTAGAGGTCGCTGGCGAAGGGCTGGCCATCGAGCCAGCCTTCGACGAAGCCGGCATTGTCCGGATGCCGTTCTTCCCGCGGCGTCACCTTGGCGTGCAGCACCACCTGGTGCCAGCGCGCGAGGAACCCATCGCGGTCGTACATGAGCTGCCCGACCGAAACCTTGGGCGCATAGTCGCCCGCGACGGCGAGCTGCAGCCCCATCGCATCATGGGGGTCATCCTCGATGATGCGGACGGAGATCGTCGGGTTGCCGCGCGCTTCGGCGGCCGGGCCGAACGGCTGCGGGCCGAGTGGGCAGGTGTTCGGATGCTGCTTCAGTTGTGCGATCACCACGCGCTCGCCCGCGAGCCTGCCTTTCATCGACGCCGGGATCATGAAGCGGAATCCGTACCAGACCTCGGTGCCGAGCGGCAGCCGGAGTTCGTCCGGCTCGGCCAGCTCAGCCCGCTCGGTCGGCGCGTTGCTCGGCTCGCACCGGCCGACAGCGCTCGTCTTGGTGGGATCCAGCGTCAGCAGCACCGCCTCGTTGTCGGGGCGGTCGCTGGTCGGCGCGGGCACGAACTTCGCCACGCCCTTGCAGAAATAAGCGACGTTGACGCTGCGATCGAACGCGCCTTCGAACTCCGCCGACAACGCGATCTCGTCCGCCACCACCTTCTTGTAGGTGGGCTTGCTTTCGGCAGTGGTCGTGGATTGCGCGCTGGCCACCGCCGGCAGGCACAAGGCGATGCACAGGATTAATCTCAAATGGCGCAAAGCGACCGCTTCCTCATCAGCGCAGCCGGCAGATGAACCTACCTTACCATATGGGGATCAAAGAGGCGAATTGCCCGCTTCCGCCCCCCTGTGCGCGCCGTCACAGATCGCGCAAGCGCAGCAAGGCGATTTTGTGCACTTCGGACAATGCGGTGCCGAATTCGACATCCTCCCCGTGCCGGATGCGCCGCTCGAACCCTTCGAGGATCTCGCCGCGGCTCTTGCCTTTGACCGCCATGATGAAGGGGAAGGGAAATTTGCGCTTGTAGGCATCGTTGAGTTGGGTGAAGCGATGGAACTCCGCCGGCGTGCACTTATCGAGCCCGGCGCTCGCCTGTTCCGAGGTCGATTCGGCCGTCAGCTCGCCCCGCATCGCCAGCCGTCCCGCCAGGTCGGGATGGGCGCACAGCAGCGCCAATTGCCGCTCGCGCGGCGCAGCATCGACGATTGCCGCCAAGGCCCGATGCAGTCCTTCGACCGTGTCGTGCTCCGCCTTCAATCCCGCCGACCACGCCGCCTCCGCGATCCACGGCGAATGCTCATAGACCCGGCCATGCAGCGCGACGAAGGCGGCGCGCTCGAGGCTGCTCGGCGGCGTCTTGAAGGTCTGCGCCATCAATCTACACCCGTCTTGGCATCGGACAGCCACTTGGCGATCACCAGGCGTTCCTCCGGCAGCATGCCGGTCTTGTTGGCGAGCGGCATGGCGTGGGTCAGCACCACCATGCGCTCGATCTGCGGCGCCATGCGCTGGATCTGATCAGCGGTATCGAACGCGATGCCTTTCGGCGGTACCTTGTAGGCCGCGTCGGTCGGGCTCGCCGAATGGCAGGCCTGGCAGCGATGCGCCATGATCGCCTGCACGTCGGCCAACGTGACCGGCCCCACCGATGCGAGGTCCGCGTCGGGCCGATAGCTAGCATAGGCGATCGCGCCAATGCCGACCATCGCGGCATAGAACAGGATCGCCGTGACAGGCGAGCCGCTCGCGCCGGCGTTCTTCATGTTGGCATAGAGCCGCACCAAGCCGCTGAACAGCAGGATGCCGGCCACGATCAGCCAGCTCTGCGCATGCTCGAACATCATCGGGTAATGGTTGCTGATCATCATGAGCACGACCGGCAGCGTGAGATAGTTGTTGTGCAGCGAGCGCTGCTTGGCGCGCTTGCCGAGCGCCGGGTCGGGCGTCTTGCCGGCGATCAGCGCCGCCACCACCTTCTTCTGGTTCGGGATGATGATGAAAAAGACGTTGGCCGCCATGATGGTGCCAAGGAACGCGCCGATGTGGACGAATGCGGCCCGCCCGCTGAACACGTGCGTGAAGCCATAGGCTGCCGCGCAGGCCAGG
>DASYRS010000307.1:0-8818 GCA_036004205.1 Dongiaceae bacterium | reverse complement strand
GCGACGCCGCACGACTTCGCGACCTGATCGCTCCAGGCGCCGGCGGCGAGAACGACGACGGGCGCTTCATACGCCTCATTGCCGGCTTCCAGCCGCCACAGGCCGGCTGCCCGCGTGCCGCGTCGAACGGGTGCGTCGACGATGACGCCGCCCTTCATGCGGCGCAGCGCGCGCAACCGACCACCATGCAGCGCATCTACATCGATGTCCTGCGCCTCGCCGTCCCACAGAATCGCGATGGCATCGTCGAGCTTCAGAAGCGGCAGTTTCGAGCGCGCGAAGGACGCATCGGTCTCGAGGAAGCCGTTGCGCTTCGCCTCCGCGACCAACCCTTCCTGTCCGCCATGAGCGAACATCAGCACACCGCGCGGGGATAGCAGCGGCACATCGGCGAAGCCATCTGGCGGAGTGGAAAGGAACGGATAGCTGGCGCGGGTCAGCGCCCGGACGATCGCCACGCCTTCGCACGGCTCGTACATCGCGGCGGACCGGCCGGTGGCGTGATAGCCGGGCTGGCTTTCCATCTCCAGCAGCAGGACCCGCGCGCCGCCGGCGGCGATCTCGGCCGCGGCGGAGGCGCCGGCGATGCCGCCGCCGATCACGATCACATCGGCCGTTTTCATCGTCGCTCCAGGAAACCCCCAAGGGCTCTTCTATATCCGCCCGGTCCGTCGCAGCTCAATCGAGAACTCGGCCTGCGGCAGGCGGTCACCTTGTCCTGCCCTCTGAGGACACTTATCTCAGGGCCATGCCGACGGTGCCCCTGCCGCAATACGCCACCGACGATCAGATCGAGACTCTGGTCGCGACCTTCTATGCGCAGATCCGCGCCGATCCGGAGCTCAGCCCCATTTTCCGTGAGGCCATCGGCGAGGATTGGACCGCGCACCTCAAGATCATGTGCGACTTCTGGTCATCGGTGATGAACACCAGCGGCCGCTACAAGGGCAAGCCGATTCCCGCGCACCTGAAGCTGGCCGGCATCGAGCCGCGGCATTTCGAGCGCTGGCTGCATCTGTTCTCGGGAACGGCGCACAAGCTGTTCGACGCGACCCTCGCCGGCCTGTTCGTGCAGCGCGCCGAACGGATCGCGGAGAGCTTGAAGCTCGCCTTCGCCTTTCACGCGAAACAGCCGGAAATCTGGGGCGGCCTGCCGGAGATCCGCTAGGAGACGACCGTGCTCGCTTCCAGGAACTGACGCACCGCATCGCTGACCACCCGGCACGGCGGCGGACGCCGGCTCTTGCATTCCGGGTGACGCTCCACGAAATGCCGCAGCACCAGCTTCAGCGTCAAAGCGCGGCCATTGTCGCCCGCCCGATCCGCCACCATCATATCGTCCAGAATGATGCGCTTGACCCGTAGCGCGCCGTCCGGCGCCTGGATCAGGTAGTTGCCCAACTCGGCGGCGACGATCATCGGCAGATGCTCATGTTCCGCGATCGCCGCGATCTCCTCCTCGGTCAATTCGCACAACGCAAGACAATCATCGAAGGTCAGCATGACGTCTCTCCCAGCGTTGGCTCCGCTCAGCCCGGAACTCTTGGGAGGCATCATAGGCGCAACCGGCAGCTTGCGGGAAGGAATTGTCCGGCCGGTCCGTTAACCTTTGGCGATGGCTTGGCGCCGATGAGCCAGGAACGCGCCAATCATGGCGAGCATCGATCCGAAGCCCGCCAAAGCCATGTCCTTCTGCGCATCCCACACGTCGCCCTGGGTGCCGAGATAGGCGGTGCCCAGATCGCCGCCGGCGATCAGCGCCGCCCACCATTCAAAGATCTCGTACATCGCCGAAAAGCCCAGGGTGATGGCGATCGGAACGGTGTAGGTCAAGCGGCCCCTCAGCAGGTGCGCGTGGATATAGGCTTCGCGCATCGGATAGGCGAGCAGCGCGCCATAGAAGAAGTGCTCGAGACGGTCGAAATGATTGCGCGTGAAGCCGAAAATCTCGGTGATCGTCGTGCCGATCAGCGCCTCGGCCCACCGGTCGTACGGAACCTCCGAATAGGTGTAGTGCGCGCCGATCTCATGCACGCACAGGAAGATGAAGATCAGCGTGCTCGACAGTTTCGAGAGTTCAAGTTTCTTGCGCCGCCACACGAATGCGATCGCGGCCGCAAGCACCAGCAGGTTCTCCAGCATCCAATCGTGCCGGTAGAGCGGCGCGATCGCCAGCAACGCCCAGATGACGGCAAAGACGATTGCGAGCAGGTCCGTGTAGGCCCGGTTCGACAGTCGCGCCATGCCGGCTAGAGGAACTTGCGCGCAACTGCCTCGCGCCAATTCCGGCTGGCGACCCGTTTGCCGTTCTCGAACGCATCCAGGCGGCCGGTCAGGACCAGCTCGCTCTTGGTGGAGGTCATGACCGTTTCCGTCTCCACATGGATGTCCCAGCCGTCGCGCTTCAGGTCCTGGCTCTGCACGATGCGGTAATGCGCGCTCAACGGATCATCGGGATGGATGGTGAGCTCGCGCCGCAGCGCGTGATTGACGATCACGTCGATCTCGTCGAACCGAAGGACGCCCTCGCCGAACACCCCGCCTTCGCCGTCGGTGATGTAGGTTACCGCGCCGGTGAGCAGGTCGTGGTGGATCTCGCGCTTCATGCGGCCTTCCGCCACTTTGCTGATCGGCGTCAAGGGCGCGGATTCCGGAGCCGCGAATGGCGTTGCGCCATCCAGGCTCTGTTTGGTTCGAAAGGGCAATTCGAGCCGCGTGCCCGCCGCGTGGACGGTCAAGGTGACGCGCTCCGGCGTGGGCCAGATCAGCGGCCAATAGGACGTGGAGATCGCAAGGCGCACGCGGTGACCGGCCGCGAAGCGATGACCGAGCGCGTTCAGCGTGATGCGGGCGCGATAGCGCTTTCCCGGCTCCAGGCGTTGCGGCTTGTCGTGCCCGGCCAAGTGATTGAGATTGAACACGGCGTAGCTGGCGCGTTGGGCGGCGCCGTCCGGGAACAGATCATTGAGCCGCACGCCCACCTGTGCCACCGGTCGGTCGACCGAGAATTCCAGCTCCAGCACCGGGGCGCCCAGCAGGTCGAGATCCTGCCCCAGCGGCGCCGAATCGAACACCAGCGACCCGGCATCGTCCATGCGCTGGTCGGTTGGCATCTCGCCGGGACACCCGGCTCCCATCCATTCGCCGCAGCCCAGGCCCACAATCTGAGGCGAACAGACCGCCAGGTCCGCGGCCGGTTGCGGCGCGCTCGCGAGCACGCCGGTGCCGAGCGACCAAGGCTGCATCGCGACGCCCTGGCTCGGCCAGCTCTGGTCGCCGACCCATCTGCCGTCGCGATAGGTCGCGGTGGTCGCCGGCTGCGCGCCATCCTCCAGCCATGCCCACAGCATCGGGCCGTCCATCGCGCCGTTCTTGGCACCCTTCAGCCAGTGGTCCCACCATTTCACGGCTTCCTGCAGGAAGCCGATAGCCGGCCCCGGCATGCCGTCATGCGGATAGAGATGCGCCCACGGCCCGATGATCGCCCGGCGCGGCACGTTCAGATGCTCGAGCATGCGCGGGATCGCGTTGGTGTAGGCATCGGCCCACCCACCGGTCAGCATCACCGGACATTGGATCGCGCTGTAATCCTCGCAGATCGACCCGTGGCGCCAGTAATCGTCGCGCGTCGGATGCTGCATCCACAACGCCGGCCAGAACGGCATCTCGTTCAGCCGCTTCAGCCAGTTGTCGCGCCAGCCTTCGCCGAACAGCGCCGGATCTGCGGGCCGGGCCTGGAAGCCCAGCATGATGGCGCCCCACCAGTGATTGTCGTTGAGGAGGCAGCCGCCCATGTAGTGGATGTCATCGGCGTACCGGTCGTCGGTCGAGCAGACCGACAGCACGGCTTTCAGCGCCTTCGGACGCATCGCCGCGACCTGCAAGCAATTGAAGCCGCCCCACGACTTGCCCATCATGCCGACCTTGCCGTCGCACCAGGGCTGTCGCGTGATCCAGCCGATCACCTCCACCGCGTCGTCGAGCTCGAGCTGCAGATATTCGTCGTGCAGCACGTCATCGGATTCGCCGGAGCCGCGCATGTCGACACGGATCGCCGCATAGCCGTGACCCGCGAAATAGCCGTGCATGGGCTCGTCGCGTCCGCGTGTCCCGTCGCGCTTGCGATAGGGGATGTATTCCAGGATCGCCGGCACGGGATGCTGCTCCGCATCCACCGGCAGCCACATGCGCGCCGCCAGCCGGCAGCCATCATTCAGGGTAATCCAGAAGTGCTCGATCTTTCTGATCTGGTGCGGAAGATCGTCGAGCTTGCGGTACACAGTCATCAACCGGCCTTTCGTCGTCGGCGCAATACCTCGTCCAGCCAATCGGGCCGAATCTCAGGCACCGAGGACAATAGCAATTCCGTATAAGGGTGGAAGGGCGGGTTGAAAACCTGCTGGGTGGGTCCGTTCGCCACCAGTTTCCCTTTCAGCATGACGGCGACCTTGTTGGCGATGCGCCGCACCGTGCCAAGGTCGTGGGTGATGAAGAGGAAGGCGACGCCGGTCGCGTCCTGGATGCGCCGCAGCAGGCGCAGGATCTCCTCCGCCACCAACGGGTCCAGCGCCGAGGTGACCTCGTCGCAGATGATGATGTCGGGCTGCGCGGCCAAGGCCCGGGCGATGCACACGCGCTGCTTTTGCCCGCCCGACAATTCATGCGGCCGGCGCGTGATGTATTCCGGCGGCAGGTCGATCTGGCGCAGCAATTCCTCGACTCGCGCCCGCACCTCCGCCCTGCTTTTGCCGAAATAGAACTGGACGGGGCGCCCGATGATATCAGCCAAGGTCTGCCGCGGATTGAGCGCAACGTCCGGCATCTGATAGATCATCTGGATGCGGCGGAGCTGGTCCTTGCCGCGGTCCTGCAGCCTCGGCTTCAGGCTGGTCCCGTCGAACAGGATGTCGCCCTTTTCGCGCGGCAGCAGGCCGACGATGACGCGCGCCAGCGTGCTCTTGCCGGAGCCGGACTCACCGACGATCGCCAGCGTGTCGCCGCGCCGCAGGTCGATCGAGACGTCGTCGATCACCTTGATCGAGCCGCGATAGGCGGCGACCACATTCTTCACCTCCAGGATCGGACGATCGCCTTCGGCATGGCCCTCGACGAACTTGCTCTGCTCGGCCGCCACCCGCTCCGCCACCAGCATGCGGGTGTATTCCATCTCCGGCCGCTGCAGGATCTGGGTCGCATCGCCATGCTCGATCATCTTGCCCCGGCGCAACACCATGATCCGGTCGGCGATCTGCGCGACCACCGCCAGATCGTGGGTAATGTAGAGCGCCGCGGTCCGATGCTCGCGGATCAGCTTCTTGAACGAGGCCAGCACCTCGACCTGCGTGGTGACGTCGAGCGCCGTGGTCGGCTCGTCGAACACCAGCAGATCGGGCTTGGCGATCATCGCCATCGCCGCCATCGCGCGCTGCAACTGCCCGCCGGACACCTGGTGCGGATAGCGGCTGCCGAACCCGTCCGGGTTGGGCAGGTCCAGTTCCTTGAACAGCCGGATCGCATCCATGCGCGCCTGCGCCCGGTTCATGACACCGTGCTGCAATGCGACCTCGCACACCTGATCGAAGATGGTGTGCGCGGGATTGAAGGCCGCGGCCGCGCTCTGCGCGATATAGGCGACCTTGACGCCGCGCAGATTCTGTCGGCCCCGGATGTTCAGTCCGCGCAGATCGCGGTTGTGAAACAGAATCTGCCCGCCGGTAATCTGGCATCCGGTGCGGGCATAGACCAGGGTCGAGAGCCCGATGGTGGATTTGCCGGCGCCGGACTCGCCGATCAGGCCCAGCACCTCGCCAGCATTGAGAGTGAAGCTGACGTCGTCGACCAGGGTGACGCGCGTGCCGGTCTCCGTCACCGCCTCGATCCGCAGATTGCGGACATCGAGGATCTGGCCTTCGGCCTTGGGCTTCGTCTGTGCCATCAGGCCCTCACGCCTTCCCGCCCATCATGCGTTTTCTCCTTGCGGGCGCGAATACATCGACAACAGCCAGTCGACCACCATGTTGACCCCGATCGTCAGCAGCGCGATGGCCGCCGCCGGATAGAGCGGCGCCGCGATGCCGGCGGGAATGGCGAGCGCACTTTCCTTCACCATGCTGCCCCAATCGGCCTCGGGCGGCTGGACGCCGAGGCCGAGGAAGCTGAGCGCCGCCACGAACAGGAACGCGAAGCAGAAGCGCAGGCCGAATTCGGCCGCCAGCGGCGGCAAGGCGTTGGGCAGGATCTCGCGCAAGATCACCCACATCAGCCCCTCGCCGCGCAGCCGCGCCACCTCGACATAGTCCAGCACGGCGATGTTCATGGCGACCGCGCGCGCGACGCGGAACACCAGCACCGAATACAGGAACCCGATGGTGAGAACGAGGACCGTCGTGCTGGTGCCGAAGCCGGAGATGATGATGAGCGCCGACATCAGGATCGGGATCGACAGGATGACGTCGGCAACGCGCGACAGGGCTATGTCGATCCATCCGCCGAACACCGCGGCGGCGAAGCCGGTGATGATTCCGACCACGAAGGCGAGGATTGTCGCGAGCAGCGCCAGACCGATGGAGATGCGCCCGCCATAAAGGATCCGCGAAAACATGTCGCGCCCGATCTGATCGAGGCCCAGCCAATGCTCGGCCGATGGCGGATCCCAGCGGCCGCCCATCGGGAGATTGGGATCGTAGGGCGCGACCCACGGAGCGAGGACGGCGCTGCCGGCGCAGGCCAGAACGATGAGAATCCCGATGACGGCGATGAGGGTGATCCTGGTCCCGAACAATCTCATCGGCGCCTCACCGCGGATGCCGGAGGCGCGGGTTGCTGAGAATGGACAGCACGTCCGCGGTCAGATTGAGGCCGATGAAGACGATGGCGAAGATGAGGCCGCAGGCTTGCACGACCGGCACGTCGCGCTTGGACACCGCATCCACCATCAGCCGACCGAGGCCGTTATAGGTGAACACCGCCTCCACCACCACGACACCGACGATGAGATAGGCGAGGTTCAACGCGATGACGTTGATGATCGGCGCCAGCGCGTTGGGCAGTGCGTGGCGCACCACGATGCGTGATTTCGGCAGGCCCTTGAGCAGCGCCATCTCGATATAGGGGCTCGCCATGACCGCCAGCACCGAGGTGCGCGTCATCCGCATCATGTGGGCGATCACCACCAGCACCAGGGTCAGCATCGGCAGGAAGGCCGCATGCAGATGCTGCGTGAAGCTCTGTTCGGGCTTGAAGGTGGCGATCGCCGGGAACCAGCGGAACTGTACCGCCAGATACAGGATGAGGACGTAGCCGATGAAGAATTCCGGCATGGAGATGGCGGCCAGCGTGCCGATATTCACCATCCGGTCGTAGAAACTGTTGCGATAGATCGCGGCGAGGACGCCGAGGAACACCGACAGCGGTACCGCGATGAGCGCGGCATAGACCGCCAGGAACAACGTGTTCCACAGGCGCGGGCCGATCACGTCGACCACCGGGCGCTTGTTCGCCAGCGAGGTGCCGAGATCGCCTTCGGCGGCGCTCCGCAGCCATTCGACATAGCGCTCATGCGCCGGACGGTCGAGCCCGAGCTCGGCGCGGATGGCGGCGACGTTTTCCGGCGTCGCCGACTGGCCCAGAATGTTGCTGGCGAGATCGCCCGGCAGCCACTCCGTGACGGCGAAAATCAGGACCGAAACGACGAGCAGCGTCAGGAAACCCAGCACCAGCCGCTGACCGAGCAGTTTCAGCATCCTTCCCCCTTCGATCTCCGGCAGCGGCCAGCTGCCCCGAGTCCACGCCCATTGATCATCGGGCTTGGCCCAACACTAGCGCCAACCTGCGCCGCCTCCAATAGCCGTCGCGCATCACGGCGGCAAAATATCCGACAAAATCAAGGAAATAGGCGGCGGACCTATCGGCCCGCCGCCCGCTAGAATAACGTGTCTACTAGGCCTCGATCCACGCCTTCTGGACGATCCGGCTGTTGCACAGATCGAACATGCCGTGGGGCGTGTGACCCTTCACTTTCTTGTCGTGGACGTCGAGCCAGTCCTTGAACAACGGGATCAGCGCGCCGCCTTGCTCATGCAGCATGCTCTGCATTTCCCAGATGTAGTCCTTGCGCTTGGCCTGATCGGTCGTCGCCTTCGCGTCGGCCAACAGCTTCTCGAACGCATCGACCTTCCAATGCGTGTCGTTCCATGGCGCGGCTGCGCTGTACGCCACCGCCAGCATCTGCGTCGCCGCCGGACGGCCGCCCCAGTACGAGGTCATGAACGGCGCCTTCAGCCACACGTTGTCCCAGAAGCCGTCGGCCGGCTCGCGCTTCACCGTGACATTGATGCCGGCCGCCGCCGCGGTCGCCTGGAACAGGATGGACATGTCGACCGCGCCGTTGAACGCCGCGTCGGACGCCGAGAGGATGACGTCCTTCGTCCCGAGACCAGCCTTCTTGGCATGGAACGCCGCCTTCTCCGGATCGTACTCGGTCTGCGGCAGCTCATTGTTGTGATAGGGGTCGGATTCCGGGATCGGATGATCATTGCCGCGCCGCGCGAACTTGCCGAACAGCATTTCGACCAGCTTCTCGCGGTTCATGCAGTATTTCAGCGCCATCCGAACATCCGGATTGTTGTAGGGCGGCGTGTCGCACATCATCGGCATGATGAAGTGGTAGCCCGCCGCGGCTTGGACCAGTTCGAAATTGCCGGCGGCATTGATCTGGTCGACCAGCGGCACGACCACGCGGTGCGTGACGTCGACCTCGCCGGCGAGCAGCGCCTGCATGCGCGCGGCATCGTCGTTGATGACGGACAGCTCCGCCGAA
>DASYRS010000306.1:0-13816 GCA_036004205.1 Dongiaceae bacterium | reverse complement strand
GGCACCGGGCAATAGGAGGTCAGGGACCAGCACTGGCCGGACGAGGTTGAGGAGACGGCAAACAGCTTCTCAGCCGACAGGCCGAGCTGCTCGGCCAGCACGAACGCCTCGCTGACGCCGATCATGCTGATGCCGAGGATGAGGTTGTTGCAGATCTTCGCGGCCTGGCCGGAGCCGCTGGCCCCGGTATGGACCACGTTCTTGCCCATCGACATCAAGATCGGCCGCGCGGCGTCCACCGCCACGTCCTCGCCGCCCGCCATGAAGGTCAGAGAGCCCGCCTCCGCCCCCGCGACGCCGCCGGAGACCGGGGAATCGATGAATTGCAGCCCGCGTTTCTTGGCGGCGTCGGCCACGGCGCGGGCACTGTCCACGTCGGTGGTCGAGCAGTCGATGAGCAGGGCACCGGCCTTCGCATGGGCCACCACGCCGTCATTGTCGAGATAGGCGACGCGCAGCTCGCGCCCTGAGGGCAGCATGCTGACGATGATGTCGTTGGTGGCCGACAGCTCCACCAGACTGGCCGCCTGCTTGGCGCCGGCGCCTGTCATGGCCTTGGCGTTCTCGGCGCTGGGATCGAAGACGGTGACCTGATGGCCGGCCTTCAGCAGGTTGCGCGCCATGGGGCCGCCCATGTGGCCGACGCCGATAAAACCGATGCTGGGCATAGCTGGCCTCCTTCGGGGCCGCCGGATCGCTAGAGCTTCAAGTCCAGATCCGGCTGATCCGGTAGTTTCTCAAAATAGCGGTTAACAAAGGCTTCCGAAACCTCCGACCGGCTCGCCGGCTGCCAGTTCGGCGCATTGTCGCGGTCGATCAGCAGGGCCCGCACCCCTTCAAAGAGCTCCGAACCGGCCATCATGTGCTGGCTGATGCGCCAATTTTCCTTGAGCACGTCGGCCAGGCCCTTGCCGCGCATCCGGGCCATGTGCTCGAACGTGACCTTGAGGCTGGCGGGCGAGGCCCGCCGCAGCAGATTTAGGCTGTCCCGCGAGCCCGGATCGTTGCGGTTCTCCAGCGCCGTCATGATGGCGTCGACCGAATTGAGGCCGAAGCAGACATCGATCGCCGGCTGCAGCTTTGAAATGTCGGCCCTGCGGGTCGCCGCGTTGTCGGTCGACAGGGTCTCCGGCGTCAGCTGCTCCAACCGCTCGGCCGGAATCGTGTGGGTGACGAGATTGCAGTAATGGAGCCCCGCCGTGCGCAAGCGGAGCCCGGTCAGGGCCAGGAACATGCCCAGCTCGCCCGGACAGCGCTGCAGGAAGTGGGCGGCGCCGATGTCGGGGTAGAGCCCGATGGCGCATTCCGGCATCGAGAACACCACCCGCTCGCTCGCCACCCGGACCGGCGCGTTGAGGCCGATGCCTGCGCCCCCGCCCATGGTGAGGCCGTCCATCACCGCGATCAGCTGCTTGGGATAGGTCGCAATCCGGTAGTCCAGCCGATATTCGTGCCAGAAGAAATCCGACAGCAGCTTGGCATCGCCGTTCTTCTTCGCGTCATAGAGCGCACGGATATCGCCGCCTGCGCAGAACGCCTTGTCGCCGGCGCCATAGATCATGACGGCGCGGATCGATTTGTCCGCCGCCCACGCGGCCAGCTGGTCGTCGAGCGCGCGGATCATGTCGAGCGTCAGCGCATTCATCTGCTGCGGCCGGTTCAGCGTCGCCTTGCCGACGCCGTCAGCGACCTGGAATAGAACGTCGGTGAACAAGAATTCCTCCGCACCAATCGATTGGCCGCTTCTTGGGGCAGGATCGCGCCAGCGTCAAGCGCGCGCAGTTCGCTTGACAGCCGCACCCCGCTCCTGTCACAAACGGACCGCGCCGATTTGAGCCTCAGCTTGCGGGCGCGTTACAAGTGCAGCTAAAGCGTGGGCGGACCGCCCAGCTTTCACGCTGTGGCGGTTTTTTGTTTGGCGTCTCGGCAACAAGCGGGGCGCCCGCGGGATTTGAGGGGCAGCTTGCACCGCGTCACCAATGCTAAAGCGCTGAAGGCGAAAGCCCTCTGCCCCAACCCTTGGGCATGAGGAGGGCCCATCGCTATGACCGACATCACTGACACCCGCATCGCGCACCAGCAACATCGGCTGACCGTCCATCCGGACCAGAGCAAGACCACCTTGCATGCAGGCAGCGGCGACTGTGCCGAACCCGAGAACCCCGACCTGCTGCCGACCTTGCGGGTGTTGCAGGCGCTGGCGCAGTGCCACGAGCAGACCTACCGCCTCTATGCCGAGGCGCTCGGCATTCCGCTGCAGGGCGTCCAGGTCCGGTTGCAGGCGGCGCTCGACCTGCGCGGACTTTATGCCGCCGCCGACCGGATCCGGGCGGGCTTCAGCAACCTTCAGGCCACCGTCGAGATTTCCTCGCCCGCTAACGTCTATGAGATCGAACGGCTGCGGGTTACAGTCGAGCGCCATGCACCGGTCCTGGATATTGTCCGGAACCCGACGCCGGTCAGGGTCGAACTGGTCTTGACGCACACCAAGGACGCCGCGCCGATCGCGGCCTAGTCTCGTACAGCAAGGGAGCCTCGTGATGTCATTCTCCAGCAAGCATCCGGAAACCATCGTCCTGCATGCCGGCCATCGCCGGGACAGCGCGACCAATGCCGTCGCCGTCCCGATCTATCAGACCACGTCGTACCAATTCGACGACACGGCGCACGCCTCCGACCTGTTCGCCTTGAAGCGCTTCGGCAACATCTATACGCGCATCGGAAATCCGACCACCGACGTGCTGGAGCAGCGCCTGGCCGCGCTCGAGGGCGGCGTCGGCGCGCTGGCGCTGAGCTCCGGCCAGGCCGCGACCGCGTTCTCGATCCAGAACATCGCGCGGGTCGGCGACAACATCGTCAGCTCGACCGACCTCTATGGCGGCACCTGGAACCTGTTCCACAACACCCTCAAGGAAATCGGCATCGAGACGCGCTTCGTCGATCCGCAGGATCCGGAAGCCTTCGCGCGCGCGACCGACGACAAGACCCGCGCCTATTACGCCGAGACGCTCCCCAATCCGAAGCTCAAGGTATTCCCGATCAAGGAAGTCGCCGATATCGGGCGCAAGCTCGGCGTGCCGCTGATCATGGACAACACCGCCTGCCCGGTCTTGTGCCGGCCGTTCGAGCATGGCGCTGCGATCGTCGTCTACTCGACCACCAAGTATATCGGCGGGCACGGCACCTCGATCGGCGGCGCGCTGATCGACGGCGGCAATTTCGATTGGGAGAAGCATGCCGCGCGCTTCCCCGGCCTCAACCAGCCGGACCCCTCTTATCACGGCGCGATCTGGACCCAGGCGGTGAAGCCGCTCGGCCCGATTGCCTACATCATCAAGGCGCGGGTGACGCTGTTGCGCGATTTCGGCTCGTGCATGAGCCCGTTCAATGCGTTCCAGTTCATCCAGGGGCTGGAGACCCTGCCACTGCGCATGCGGGAGCATTGCCGGAACGCGACCGCGGTCGCCGACTTCCTCAGCAGCCATCCCTCGATCACCAAGATCCATTTCCCCGGCCAGATGACCGGCGAGCCGAAGCGGCGGGCCGACGCCTATCTCAAAGGCGGCTACGGCGCGCTGGTCGGATTCGAGATCGTGGGCGGTCGCGACGCGGGGCGGAAGTTCATCGACGCGCTGCAGCTGTTCTACCACGTCGCCAATATCGGCGATGCGCGCAGCCTGGCGATTCATCCGGCGACGACCACGCACTCCCAGCTCTCGGCCGAGGAGCAACTGGCAACCGGCGTCACGGACAACTATGTGCGCCTGTCGGTCGGCTTGGAGCATATCGACGACATCCTGGGCGATCTGTCGCAGGCCCTCCAGGCTGCAACGACGGCGAAGGCCGCCGAATAGGCGGTTTCAGCGCTCGGCACCGGGCCCGGCCAGCAATGGCCGGCCCTTTCGCTTTGGCGCGTCGATTTGTTACAGTGTGGCGCATCGCCAGGAAGGACTGCGCCATGGAACACCGCCCCAGCAAAGCGGCCAGGAAGGTCGATCTCGCCGCGCCCGTGGACCAAAGCCCGCACGGCCAGTTCCCGCGCGTGCGCATGCGGCGCAACCGGGCGACCGACTGGTCGCGCCGGCTGGTGCGCGAGACCAGCCTTGGCGTCAATGACCTGATCTGGCCGGTCTTCATCAAGGACGGCGGGTCGAAGCGCGAGGCCGTGGCGGCCATGCCCGGCGTATTCCGGCTCACCATTCCCGCCCTGCTCGAGGCGGCGGAGCAGGCCGCCAAGCTCGGCATCCCCGCCATCGCCCTGTTCGCGGTCGTTCCAAAGGAAAAGAAGAGCGAGCAGGCGGAGGAAGCCTGGCGGGCCGAGAACCTCTGCAACCGCGCCGTCCGCGCCCTCAAGAAGGCCGTGCCGGAGATCGGCGTGATGTGCGACGTGGCGCTCGATCCCTATACCTCGCACGGCCATGACGGCGTGATGAAGGGCGACCGCATCCTCAACGACGAGACCATCGAGGCCTTGTGCAAGCAGGCGCTGGCCCAGGCGGAGGCCGGCGCGGACATCGTCGCGCCCTCCGACATGATGGATGGCAGGATCGGCCGCATCCGCGACGCGCTGGATGCGGAGGGGCATCAGGCGACGCTCATCATGTCCTACGCCGCGAAATACGCCTCCGCCTTCTACGGCCCGTTCCGCGAGGCCGTCGGCTCCAAGGCCGCGTTCGGCAAGGGCGACAAGCGCACCTATCAGATGGACCCCGGCAACGGCGATGAAGCGCTCCGCGAATGCGCGCTCGACGTGGCGGAGGGCGCCGACATGCTGATGGTGAAGCCCGGCATGCCCTATCTCGACGTCCTGCACCGCGTGAAGCAGGCCTTTAAGCTGCCGACCTACGCCTACCAGGTCAGTGGCGAGTATTCGATGATCAAGGCTGCCGCTCAGAATGAGTGGCTGGACCACGACCGCGCCATGATGGAAAGTCTCCACTGCTTCAAGCGCGCGGGCGCGGACGGCATCCTCACCTATTTCGCCATCGAGGCCGCGCAGAAGCTGCGCGGCTGAAGCGTTTCCGCGGCTCATGGACGCAGCGGCATTTGCGCATGCCGCCCGCGTGACCGCCGGGCGCTATGCTTTGCGCAAAAGCAAGCCGCACGGAGGAAGCGCATGGACCACTTCGATATCGAGGTTCGCCGCCCCGGCGGATCGCTCGGCCCCATGATGCTGGCGCTTGACGTGTCGCCGGACCAGCTTGCGGAGCTGTGGCATGGCGTTCCCCTGACCCGCGCGATTGAACGCTGCCTGTCCTGTTCCGCCGCCACGCAATGCGCGGCTTGGCTGCGCGATGCGAGCCATCGACAGGACGGCTATCGTGAATTCTGCCCGAACGCCGGCATTTTGGACGTCGCGCACAGGCGCTAGCGGTTGGCGGCGAGGAACCGCAGCGCCACTTCGTCGTGCCATGGCCGTTTCAGGCCGAGCGCGTGGAAGCCGACATGGCCGCCCGACCACGGCATCAGCAGGCGCACGTTCTTGAGCTGACCCCACTGGATATCGCGGAACGCCCTGGACGGAATCCACGGGTCGTCCTTCGCGTGGATGACGAGGGTCGGCGTGCGGATCGTGCCGAGGCGCGGCCCGGCCGAGCACTCAGCGTAGTAGTGCAGCGCGTCGCGGAAGCCGTTGGCCGGCGCCACCACGCGATTGTCGAAGTCGAGGATCGATCCGACATCGTCGGGGCACGGCCGCTCCGCGCGCATACGCTCCACGAGATAGTGGTGATAGCGCCGGTTGCGCCGCTCCGCGATACGCTGCTGCGCGGCGCGCAGATCGATCGGCGGCGACACCGCGACGGCGGCCCGCAAGTGCGAAAGAGCGCCACGCTCGGCCAGGTACTTCAGCAGGACGTTGGCGCCCATCGAATAGCCGATGGCGGCGATGCCGTTGCCGGCGAGTTCGCCACTCATGCTGCCGATGACGGCCGTCAGGTCGTCGTTCCGGCCGGCATGATAGAAAGCCCGCGTCTTGCCCGTGCTCGGGCCCGCGCCACGCCAATTCAGGCGTAGCACCGGATACCCGGCACTGAGCATCTCGCGCGCCGTGATGCGCAGGTAGGAGCTTTCCTCGGAGCCTGTCAGCCCATGCAGCAGCAGGACCAACGGCGTGCCCTGCTCTTCCGCCGGCCGATGCAGTGTGCCGATCAGCTCGTCGCCGGTCCCGTCCTTCATGGCAAACCGCACGACCTCGCCCGGCCAGGGCGCGAGGATGTCGCCCGGCGGACGCATGAAGTTGCGCACTGTCTGAAGATCGCCGCCGATCCAGGGCGGCAGCGGCACGAACCACGGCACCTCGATCATGATTGCTCGGCGAGCCAGCCTTCGATCACGGCGATCTGATCCTCCGCCATCAAGGCGGGCGCATGGCCGATGCCGGCAAACTCCACGATCCGCGCGTGCGGGCCGCGCTCGCTCATGGTCCGCGCGGTCGCGGCCGACAGAAGATCGGAGTCCGCGCCGCGGAACACAAGAGTCGGAATGGCGATGCGATCCCAGAACGCCCAGAGGTCAACGTCCGCGACGCCCTTCTTCACGTTCTCCACAATCGCGGGGTCGTAGGCGGGGCCATAGCTCCCGTCCGGCAATCGACGGTGACCGTGGCGCACCAGATGCGCCCATTCCTCGTCGGTCAGCGGGCCGAACGCCGCGTGCACCTTGCGCATGTTGCGTTCGAACGCTTCCAGCGAGGAGAACCTGTTCTCCAGCCCGACATAGTCCGCGATGCGCTGCAGCGCCGCCTTCGGAATGATCGGGCCGACATCATTCATGAACAGCGAGGCCAGCGGCGCATCCGGCACCGACGCCAGGAACATGCCGATCAGCCCACCCATCGACGTCCCGACCCAATGCACGCGCTCGACATCGAGCCGCGCGATCAGCGCCGTGATGTCGGCCTGATACTGCGCATAGCTGTAGTGCGCGGGATCCGTCAGCCACGCGCTCCCGCCGCGGCCGACGACGTCGACCGAGATCACGCGATACCGCCGCGCAAGGCGCTCCGCCAGGCGGTCGAAATCATGGGCGTTGCGGGTCAGGCCGTGGACGCAAAGGACGGTCGGACGACCGTCGCTAGCGCCCCATTCCAGGTAGCGGACGCGATGGAAGCCGGCAGCGCTGAGGCCGGAGAAGTGGTGCTCGGTGAACCCACCCATACTCAATCCACTCAACAAGAACCCCTTCCCCCCTTGTGGGGGAAGGTCGGGATGAGGGGCGATGCAGTGCAATGCTGTCGACCAGTTGCGCTCTTTCGAGCGCACGCGGCTGTCGCCACGCCACCCCCCATCCAGCTCCGGCTAAGCTCGCTGGCGCTCGCTAAGCCTGCGCAACCTTCCCCCACAAGGGGGCAAGGGAAAAGATAGGAAGGGGGAGTGGCATAGAATCGCATCACGCCACGTGCCCGATCGGGTGGTCGTGCACCGTGATCCAGGTCTCCGGGTAGAAACCGTTGAACCGCGTGGCGTTGGCGTTGGAATAGGCGCCGAGGCAATCGATCTCGATCCAGTCGCCTTCCTCGATATCGGCCGGCAACGGCGTCTTGTAGGGCAGCACGTCGAGCGAATCGCAGGTCGGGCCGGAGAGCGTGAAATCGGCGAATTCGTGGGACGGCTCGCCTTTCAGGCGCCACATCCGCGCCGGCAGCTTGACGCCGCCCTGCACCGTCTCGCTGAGCGAGCCGTAGATGCCGTCATTGATGTAGAGCTTGTCCTCTTTGCGCAACTGGACCTGGGTGATCATCGAGACACCGCCGGCGACCAGAGCGCGCCCCGGCTCGCACATCAGGACGCAATCGCGCCGCAGCTTGATGCGCTTCGCGCCTTCCTCGATCGCATGCATGTACTCGTCCAGCGGCGGCATGTTGGTACCGAGATATTTCGCCGGAAAACCGCCGCCGACATCGAGCGCGTGGATGTCGACCTTGGCCTTCTCGACCACGGCGGCGGCAAGGTCGATGGCCGCCCCGTAGGCCTCCGGATTGAGGCACTGCGAGCCGACGTGGAACGAGATGCCGACCTGGCAGCCGCGCGAGTGCGCCTCCTTGACCAGCGCGGCGGCTTGATCGACGTCCGCCCCGAACTTGCTGGCCAGGTGATAGAGCGTGCCTTCGACCGGCGGCGTGACAATGCGCACGAAGATCGTCAGCCCTTCGCCGCCATCCGTCTCGTCCAGGATCTTTTCCAGTTCCTTCGGATGATCGACGACGTAGTTGTCGATGTTGTAGACCCGCGACGCGGTCCCGATCACCGCCCGCCCCTTCACCGGATGCATGAAATAGCAGGCAGCGTCCGGCAGGCTCTCGCGCACCAAGGCGATCTCCGGCAGGGAGGCGGTGTCGAAGTGATGGATGCCGGCCTCGTAGAGCGCGCGCAGCACCAGCGGGTGCGGGTTGCACTTCACGGCATAGAGCACCCGCCCGGGGAACAGCTCCAGGAACCGGCGCGCGGTCGCGGCGATCACGTGGGGACGCAGGCAGAACACCGGATAGCTCGGCGTCAGCGCCTTCAGCATGGCCGGAACGTCGGCGAACTCCCTGGACATCTGGTTCCTCTCCGGCCGCGATATTTCGCGCTTTTTAGCGGAACGGACCCGGCTTGTCGATGCGAGCGGGACTGGCTTCGGGGAAGCGATTCCGATATGAACCGACGGGGGAGGATTTCTGACCAGCATGACCGTCGCGGGACCGCTTTCCGGCATCATCATCGTCGACCTGACCCGCGTCCTTGCCGGCCCGTTCTGCACGCTGCTGCTCGCCGACCTCGGCGCCCGCGTCATAAAAGTGGAACAGCCGGGAAAGGGCGACGATTCGCGCGCCTATGGCCCCTTCATCGACGGGAAATCCGGCTATTTCGTGGCGCAGAACCGCGGCAAGGAATCGATCGCCCTCGACCTCAAGGTCGCGGAGGACGTCGCGATCCTGCACCGGCTGCTGCGCGGGGCCGACGTGCTGGTGGAGAATTTCCGGCCCGGCACCATGGACCGCCTCGGCCTCGGCTGGAACGTTCTGAGGGAGCGCTATCCGCGACTCGTCTATGCCGCGACCTCCGGATTCGGACAGACCGGACCCTACGCCCAGCGCCCGGCATACGACGTGATCGCCCAGGCGATGGGCGGGATCATGAGCCTGACCGGTCATGAGGGCGGCCCGCCGACCCGCGTCGGCTCCTCGATCGGCGATCTCGGCGCCGGGCTATTCACCGCCCTCGGCATCGTCTCGGCGCTGCACGACCGGACGCGCACGGATAAGGGCATGCTGATCGACGTGGCGATGCTCGACAGCCAGATCGGGCTGCTGGAGAACGCGGTCATCCGCTATTTCGCCACCGGCCAGTCGCCGAAGCCGGTCGGCGCGCGCCATTCCTCGATCGCGCCGTTCGAGCCCTACCACGCCAAGGACGGCTATATCGTCATCGCCTGCGGCAACGACGACCTGTTCCGCCGGCTCGCGGCCTGCCTGCAGCGTCCCGACCTCGCGACCGATCCGCGCTTTTCTGAGAATGCGCGGCGCGGCGATCACGTGCTCGCGCTCAAGGACGCGCTGGAGGAAATCCTGCGGGGGCATGGCGTGGATCATTGGCTCGGCGTGCTGGGCGCCGCCGGCATTCCTTGCGCGCCGATCAACGACGTGGCCCAGGCCTGCGCCGATCCACAAGTGACGGCGCGCAACATGATCGTGCCGATCGAGGATGAAACGTTGCCAGGCATCAAGGTTGCCGGCCTGCCGATCAAGATGTCGGCCTATCCCGATCGCGACCGGCGGAGCGCGGCACCCGATCTGGATGCCGACCGGGCGCGCATCCTGGCGGATTTCCCGGACCGATGAAGCCCGCTCCGACCAGGCGGTACCGCGTCAGGCGTTGGCTCTCGCGCGGATTGCTGGCGGTTGCGCTGTTGCTGGTCGCGGCGGTCGGCTTCGCCGCCTGGCTGCTACTAGGCTCGCTGCCGAAAATCTCGGGCGAGGTGCGCATAGCGGACGCCACCCTGACCGCGCCCCTGACCATCGGCCGCGACAGCGCGGGTGTCGTCACCATCACCGCCCAGAGCGTGCTCGATGCCGATTTCGCGCTCGGCTTCGTGCACGCCCAGGACCGCCTGTTCCAGATGGAGTTGATGCGGCGCCTCGGGTCCGGCCGATTGTCGGAGCTGTTCGGCCTGCGCGGGCTCAAGACCGACAAGCTGATGCGCATGCTGGGCTTGGCGCAGCAGGCGAACGCGCAATATAAGGCCGCTTCGCCCGATCTGCGCGCCGCGCTCGATGCCTATGCCGCCGGCGTCAACGCCTATGTGCAATGGCACGGGTTCCCGCTGTCGCCGGAATTCCTGCTGCTGCGGCTGAAACCCGAGCCCTGGCGCCCGACGGACAGCCTGCTGTGGGGCCGCATCATGGCCTGGCAGCTTTCCGGCAATGCCGGCCAGGAGATCCAGGACGAGCATCTGCGCCGCGTGGTGAACCCCGACCTGCTGCCCCTGCTGCTGCGCGAGGAAGGCCGGCAGGCCAGCCTGTCCGGTTTTGGGCCGACCCGCAGCGCGTCGAACAATTGGGCGATCTCGGGCGCGCGCACGGCAAGCGGCGCGCCCATCCTCGCCAACGATCCGCACCTTGGCCTGTCGGCGCCGGACACCTGGTACATGGCGCGGCTGTCCACGCCGGACGGCGAGCGGGTCGGCGCGACCGTGCCGGGCTTGCCCTTTACGGTGATCGGCAGCAACGGCCACGTGGCCTGGGGTTTCACGACCACCCACAGCGACACCCAGGATCTGTTCGAGGAGCATCTCTCGCAGGGCCAGCCGGAGCATTACGACACCCCTACCGGCCCTGCAGCGTTCGACGTGCGGCGCGAGGTCATCAAGGTCAAGGACGGGGCGGATGTCACCTTCGACGTGCGCACAACGCGCCACGGGCCGCTCATCAGCGATCTCGAGCCGGAGCTGTACCTGCATCGCCGCTTCGCGCTGTCCTGGACCGGGTTCTTGCCGAACGACCGCTCGCCCGAAGCGTTCCTCGCCATGAACCGCGCCAGCAACGCCGCCGCCTTCAAGGAAGCGTTGCGCGATTTCCACACGCCGCAGCAGAACGTGGTGTTCGCCGATACCGATGGCAACATCGGCTTTGTCGCCGCCGGCCGGGTGCCGGTGCGGCGGAACATCCCGAACGAATCGCTGTTTCCGGCACCCGGATGGATCGACGATTACGATTGGACCGGCACCTTGTCTTTCGCTGACCTGCCGCAGATCGACAATCCGCCGGGCGGCGGCATCATCACCGCCAACAACGATATCCGGCCGCTGCGCTATCCGCACTTCATCGGGCACAGCTTCGACCGGCCCTATCGGCGCGACCGCATCCAATCCCTGCTGGCGGAAACGCGGAAGGCGACGCTCGAGGACATGGAGCGCATCCAGCTGGACGATTTCTCGGCGCCCCTGTTCGACTTCGTGAAGACGCACCTGCCGGATGTGGCGGCTTCGGTTCCGCTCGACGTCGCGGCGGCGATGTCCGGCTGGGACGGCCGCATGGCGGCCGACCGGCCGGAGCCGCTGATCGCCACCGCCTGGCTCTACGCGACCGCACAACGCGTTTTCGCGGACGAGATGGGCAAGGAGGAATTCGAGGATTGGTGGCTGTGGCAGGTGGATATCCTGAACGATGCCATGGCCGATCCGCGCTGGTGCGATGACCGCGAGACGCCGACCGCCGAGAATTGCCGCGACACCGTGCGCGCGGCGTTCGCAGAGGCGCTGGAGGCATTGCGCGGGCGCTATGGCACGGATTGGCGGGACTGGTCCTGGGGCGCGGCGCACGAGATGCAGTTCCGCCACCCGGTATTTGCCGCGCTGCCCTACATCGGAGGCCGCCTGGTGCCCAAAGTGCCGGCGCCGGGCGATCATTTCACCGTCAATCGCGGCGGCATGGCGGTCGGCGATCACGGCGCGCACTTCGCCGACGTGCACGGTCCCGGCATGCGCATGGCGATCGATCTCAGCCGCCCCGACGAGCCGGTCTTCAACATGGCGGGCGGGCAATCGGGCCACCCGCTGTCGTCCCATTACAGCGACCTGCTGCCGGAATGGGCGGCGGGAACCTATCGGACGTTCCAAAATCCGGCGCAGGATGTGCTGATCATGCGCCCGCAACAAAAAAGGGCGCCGAACGCGGAGGAGACCAAGCCATGAGCGGGACCGCCAAGCCGACTGTCGAGGATATCCGCCGCGCCGCCGAGGCGATCAAGGGCCACGTCGTGCGCACGCCGTTCGTGTTCGCGCCGCGCCTTGCCAAGCAGCTCGGCCTTGCCTCCCTGCGGCTCAAGCTCGAGAACCAGCAATTCACCGGTTCGTTCAAGGATCGCGGCGCCTACTACAAGCTGAAGAGCCTCACGCCCGAGGAGGCCAAGCGCGGCGTCATCGCGATGTCGGCCGGCAATCACGCGCAGGGCGTTGCCTATCACGCGCAGCGCCTTGGCATCCCCGCCACCATCGTGATGCCGGAAGGAACGCCCTTCACCAAGATCGAGCGTACCGCGAGCTTCGGCCCGCGCGTGATTCTGAACGGCGACAGCATCGACGCCGCCGCGATCTATGCACGCGAGCTGGCGGCCAAGGAGAACCTGGTCTTCGTCCATCCGTACGACGATCCCTTCATCGTCGCCGGCCAGGGCACCATCGGCCTGGAGATCCTGGAGGATGATCCAGACCTCGATTTCCTGGTCATTCCGATTGGCGGCGGCGGCTTGATCGGCGGCATCTCCACCGCCATCAAGGCGCTGAAGCCCGCGATCGAGATCTACGGCGTGGAAAGCGACCTCTACCCCTCCATGCACCACGCCATCAACGAGATCCCGCCGGCGAACGGCGGACAGACCCTGGCGGACGGCATCGCCGTCAAGTCCCCCGGCGCACTGACGCGGGCGATCGTCGAGCAGAATGTGCGCGAGGTCCTGCTGGTGGACGAGATGACGGTGGAGCGCGCGGTCGGCGCGTTGATCGAGATGCAGCGGGTGGTGGCGGAGGGCGCGGGCGCCGCCGGCATCGCCGCCATCATGTGCCATCCCGGCGCCTTCAGGAACTGCAAGGTCGGGGTGGTGATCGGCGGCGGCAACATCGATTCGCGCCTGCTGTCGCAGATTCTCATGCGCACCCTGGTGCTGGACGGACGGATGGCGACCCTCAGGATCGAGATCATCGACCAGCCGGGGGTCATGTCGACCATCACCAAGGTCATCGGCCAGACCGGCGGCAATATCATGGACATCACCCACCACCGGCTGTTCGTCGATCTGCCGGTGAAACGCGCCGAGATCGACGTGCTGGTCGAAACCCGCAACGCTAACCACGTTGCCGAGATCATCGAAGAGCTTGAACAGGCAGGATTTTCCACACGCCGATTGAGCAGCCAGTCGGGCGAAGGGTGAATGGTCGCAGCCCTGACCTAACCAAGTTTTAACTAAGTTCCGGGCATCTTGCCGGGCAGGTAAATACTTGTTTTGGCTGGTCGTTCGGCATGTTGGTCATCATCGGCGCCGTCATCGTTCTCGGCTGCGTGTTCGGCGCCTTCTCGGTGCATGGCAACCTGCTGGTGCTGATCCAGCCGGTGGAGTTCGTTATCATCCTCGGCGCCGCGGTCGGCGCCTTCATCATCGGCAACACCAAAGCCAACATCAAACAGGTCTTCAAGGGCCTGAAGCGCGCGATGAAGGGACCGACCTTCAAGAAGGCGGACTATATCGAGCTCTTGAGCGTGCTCTACCAGCTTTTCAAGCTCGCCAAGACCAAAGGCATGCTGGCGTTGGAACAGCATGTCGAAAAGCCGGACGAAAGC
>DASYRS010000305.1:0-6308 GCA_036004205.1 Dongiaceae bacterium | reverse complement strand
CTGGAAAGCTGGCGCTGTTCAATAGGGGACAGCCCATGGGACGGCCGTAGCCTGCAGCTGGTACGTAGCGCTCGATTTCACTTACAAACGGCCGTCGTCATGCCCATATGTGTGGGGATGACCAATGAAAGTGCCCAGGTTCTCGGCGACCATAGCCGCAGGATGCGCGCCTGCCTCATGTGCAGCGCAAGGTTCGAGAGCGCGTGGACGGGCGAGCGAATCTGCGTGCGCTGCAAGGGCAACGCTGCTTGGCGCACCGGCGGTTTACCGTATAGCAGTCACGGACGATCGATGACTGGACGGGTCGGACGCTCATAGTTCTCCGGTACGCCAAGACTGTCATTGACGCGCATCGCAGCGAGCGGTGCTCTCCCGACTGATTTGCCCTGGTAGCGCGCAGATGCGTCCGGACACAGGCAAGGAAAGCGCTTATGGTGAGCCGAGTGCCACTCAGTTTCCCGAATCAAAGTCGAAGCTACGACGCCAGGCAGCATTGCGTGCGCTTTTGGGCATACGACCAAGCGCTCGAGATTCCATTCTTTGTGGATGCCGACGCGCTGTGTCGCATCGATCCGAACGTCACACGGGACGAGTCCGGATTGCTCGGTGCGTTTGATCTCCACCGCGCCCGGATCTTCAAAGCGGCCGACAAGGTTTATTTCCGCCGTCGTAGAGGCTCGTACACGTTGACGGCGTCCGATCTGAAGTGACTACATGCGGCGGTCGCATTGATCACGCGTTCAGGTTCGGTCCGTTTCCTGGCCGGAATCCCGCCTGTGGTGCCACGCAGCTAGCTCCCGCGGCGCGAGGACTCCCAAAGCTGCCGGGCAAAGCTCCCGAGACGCCGATTTGCCAACAGGCAGGCAGAGCCGAAGACCGCGCATCCGTCTTCGATCCATGACAGAGACTGGTTCGGCTCATCGAGCGGCCAGTGCACCAACCATACCTTACGAGTTCGCCGGGGGAGGTCGAAGCGCGCTGTCGCGCACCTCGCAACGAGGCTTGAACTGTGCCGCAGAACTGGTGCACAGTGCCGCTCGGAGCGCTCTCGAACGCCCTGCCAAGCCATTGATTTATAAGGTGGAATGGTGCGCTGGCGGAGAGAGGGGGATTCGAACCCCCGATAGGGGTTTAAGCCCCTATAACGGTTTAGCAAACCGCCGCCTTCAGCCGCTCGGCCACCTCTCCGCCGTGAGCAGCCTGCGCCACGGCGTATGCGCGCCACTTCCTTAAGGGCGGCGGGTGGAAAAGTCAAACCGCGCGGCCACCGATCCCGTGGCCCCGACTCGTGGTCCGCAGGCTGGTGGCCGGAGGGGCGCATCGCTAGGGTGCTGCGTTCCCGCGCAGCAACGATCCGGAGCCGCCATGCGCCGCCTCAGATCTGCCCTCTCCGTGCTCGCCGCGGCCGCCACGCTCCTGCTCGCGCCGCCGGCACTGGCGCACAGCATGAGCGAGGAGATCGATCATCTGCTGAACTTCATCGCCGCCTCGCCCTGCGCCCTCATCCGCAACGGCGTCTCCTATGACGGCGAAGCGGCGGTCGCGCACATCAAGGACAAGTACGACTACTACCGGAACGACATCCACAGCGCGGAGGATTTCATCGCGCTGGCCGCCAGCAAGAGCGCGATGAGCGGCAAGCCGTATCTCGTGCAGTGCAACACCAGCACCGTGCCGGCGGCCGACTGGCTGAAGACAGAACTCGCCGCCTTCCGCCGGCAACCCTGATGCTCAGGCGGCCGGCGCGCGCCGGCGGCGCCTGGCGGTGCGGGCGGCGGGATTGTTGCTCGCTACAGTGCTGTCCGGCACACCGGTGCGCGCCACTTCCTCCAAAACCCAGCGGCGGAATTCCTTGATCAGCGGCTCTTCGGCGCGGCGCGGCGCATGCACCAGATGATAGGCGAATTGCGAGGGCCCTTTCAGCGCCATGCTGAACGGCCGCACCAGCCGCCGCGCGGCGAGATCGTCGGCGACCAGCGTGGAATCGCCGAGCGCCACTCCGTGCCCGTCGAGCGCCGCCTGCAGCGCCAGCGAAGTCTGGCTGAGATGCAGGCCGCGCGTCGCATCCACCTCCGGCGCGCCGGCCGCGCGCAACCACATCGCCCAGTTCGGCCAGGTCGCCCATTGCGCGTCCCACTCGATGTGGATCAGCGTGTGATGCTTGAGGTCGCGCGGCTCTTTCAAGGGATGCTTGCTCTTCAGCAGGTTCGGGCTGCAGACCGGGAACACGCTCTCCTCGAACAACCGCTCCACGATCATCCCCGGATAGTCGCCGGTGCCGAAGCGGATCGCGATGTCGACGCCGTCTTCCGCCAAATCCGCCAGGCGCTGCGAAACGTCGATGCGCACGTCCACTTCCGGATGCCGCTCCAGGAACCCGTCGAGCCGTGGCACCAGCCATTTCGCCGCCAGCGAGGGCGAGGTCGTCACCATCAGCTTCGGCCGCCCATCGACCGCGCGCAGGCGCTGCACCGCGCGGCCGATCGTCCCCAACCCTTCCGCGACCGCGCGCGACAGGGTCTCGCCCGCGGGGGTGAGGCGCACCACCCGGCTCGACCGCTCGAACAGCCGGACCTTCAGATCAAGCTCCAGCTCGCGGATGGCGTGGCTGACCGCCGCCGGCGTCACGTTCAGTTCCGCCGCCGCCTTGGTGAAGGAAAGGTGCCGCGCCGCCGCCTCGAAGCCGCGCAAAGCCGCCAGATTGACCGGTTTCGTCATCAGCCTATTTTCAAATTCCGCTCATCGATCCGTCAAGCAGGATTCGTTTGAAAAGCCGCTGTCTATCGCCTCAGATAGTAGGTGAGAGCTGAATTGCATTTGAAGAAAGCTGGCATTCCATGACCGACCTCACCACCGCCTGTTCCGCCTTGCCGCGGGCTTTGCGGCAGCGGGGCACCAACCGGGCCGCCTTGCGCCCGGACTTGCTACACACCATCGCTCGCATGATGTCGTGGATCTGGGTGCAATGGCGCCGCCGCGAAATCATCCGGGCCCTCAATAAGGTGGACGACCGACTGCTGCGCGATGCCGGCATCGAGCGCGGCGGCATCGAGGATTTCGTCGATACGCTGATCGCGCGGTGGCGTTGACGATCCAAGTCTGCCTGTAGAGCCCCCTTCCCGGCCGATGCATGTTGAATGTATCGGCCGTCTTTTTGTCTGAAGGGACCCGGAGCATTTTCCGCCCAAGTGGAATCCGGTTCGGCGCAGAAAAAGCGACCAGCGCGAATCAGCGCCGCTCGTACTGCGTCTTGCCGAACAGGATCTCGCGCTGGCGGTCGGTGAAGGGCTGCTGCTTGTTCACGCGGTCGGCCAGCACCTTGAGCGCGCGCTGCACCGCGGGCCGCGCGTCGATCGCACCAAACCAGCGCTGCACGTTCGGATAGTCCGACAGCACCACGCCCTGGCGCTCCCAATAGCGCAGCCAGGGGAAGGTCGCGATGTCCGCGATGCCGTATTCGCCGGCGAGATACTCGGCTTCGCCGAGACGGCGGTCGAGCACGCGGTAAAGCCGCTTTGCCTCGTTGGTGTAGCGATCGATCGCGTAGGGGTACTGCTCCGGCGCATAGGCGCGAAAGTGATGCGCCTGGCCCAGCATCGGGCCGACGCCGCCCATCTGGAACATTAGCCAGGTAATCGCGGTGTAGCGCGCATTGCCTTTGGCCGCGAGCAGCTTGCCGGTCTTCTCCGCGAGATAGATGAGGATGGCGCCGGATTCGAACAGCGCCAGCGGCTTGCCCTTCGGCCCCTCCTGATCGACGATCGCCGGGATGCGGTTGTTGGGGCTGATCTTCAGGAACTCCGGCTTGAACTGATCGCCCTCGCCGATATCGACCGCATGCACGGTGTAGGGCAGACCCAGCTCCTCCAGCGCGATATGCACCTTGTGCCCGTTGGGCGTCGGCCAGGTGTAGACGTCGATCATCGCGCGGCGCTCCTATGTGTCCAGCACGCGCAGCGCGCGCTTCACGGTCGGCCGCTCGGCGATCTTCTTGATCCACTTCTTGACGTGCGGAAAATCCTCCGGGTTCTGGTCATAGGACGCGGGATTCTTGGTCCAGGGCCAGGTCGCGATGTCGGCGATCGAGAATTCCTCGCCCCCGAGGTAGGCGCTCTTGCTGAGACGCTTGTCCATCACCGCATAGAGCCGGCCGACCTCGCGCGTGTAGCGGTCGATCGCATAGGGGATGCGCTCCGGCGCGGAGCTCTTGAAGTGATAGCACTGGCCGAACATCGGCCCGACATTGCCCATCTGGAACATCAGCCATTCCAGCACGCGGGCGCGCGGCTCATCCTCCGTGGGCAGGAAGCGGCCGGTCTTCTCCGCCAGATAGAACAGGATGGCGCCGGATTCGAACAAAGTCACCGGCCCGCCATCGGGACCGTCCTGATCGACGATCGCGGGGATCTTGCTGTTGGGATTGATCTTCACGTACTCGGGGCTGAATTGTTCCTTGGCCCCGATATTCACCTTGTGGAGTCGATACGGCAGGCCGGTCTCCTCCAGCATGATGTGGATCTTGTGGCCGTTGGGCGTGCCCCAGGTATAGAGATCGATCATCCCGCCTTCGTCCGAACCCGGATTTGCCGGCAGTCTTGAGGATTTCCCTTGAGCTGGCAAGGGCGCATGCCGATCATGCCGATACTTCATACAAGGACTGATCGATGGACGATACGGATGGGCACATTCCTCGCAGCGGCTATGCGGAGCTGATCGGCTATCGCCTGGCCAAGCGGGACACCGACTATTGCGAGCTTGAGCTGACAGTAGAGCCCAAGCACCTGAACCGCCTGAACGTGCCGCATGGCGGCGCGCTTGCCACCCTGATCGACACCGCGGCCGGCATTGCGGTCGCGCTCGCCCAGGGGGCGGACAAGGTGTTGCCGGCGGTGACTTTGTCGCTGTCCATGCAGTTCCTGGGACAGGCGAAGGTGGGCGACGTGCTGATTGCAACCGGCCGTCGGATCGGCGGCGGCCGGACCGTTGCCTATGGCACCACCGAGATCAAAAACCAGGACGGCCGCGCCATCGCGCGCGGTGATGCGACCTTCCGGTACGTTACGCCCCGTCCTTGATCTGGACGCCCAACCCCAACATCAGGCGGCGCGCGTCAGGCTCGCCGCCGCGTCGCTCGCCGCAACGCTGGTGCGCCGTTCCTGAGGTTCAGGCCGGCCGAGATCCAGTCGCGCATATTCCGCGGCCAAGCGGCCCGTCAAAGCGAGCCAGCACATCCGCAGGTCCGAGATCGCCCCATAGAACGGATTGACCCGGATCAACGGCCGGTTGTGCTCGATCAGATGATGGGAACCGACGGCCATCACGACACCAAGGCCGATACCGCCCGCCATGAACCACAGTAACTCGAACCAGATTGCCAGCGCCGTTCCACCCATACCGGACATCGTTGCCAGATAGTGCATGGCCCTGGTCGCTGGATTGCGATGTGCATCCAGGTATGCGACCCAGAAATCGCGATAGGGCATCCGCAGGCCTTCTCGCAGCTCTTTCATCGCCTTCACCGTCCCTTTCCGATGGCAGGAGCCATCGACCCGACGTTTACTTTAACCCCGAGTCGCCTCTGCGTCCAATCCAGATGTTTCAAATCCCAGGAATTCAGTTACCCCGGAATTTCGGGGTACGCCGTTCGAGGAAGGCCGCGATCCCCTCCCGATAGTCCTCGGTCTCCACCGCCGCGTAGGAGCGCCGGACATCGTCGGAATCGAGTGCCCGGACGAGGTCGGAGGCCTGCCTCGTGAAGTGCTTGTGATGGCGGTGCGACACCGGCGAACCGGCCACGATACGCCCGATCGCGGCGCCTAAGTCGGCCTCCAGATCGGCGGCGATCCGGGTCAACAGACCATGGTGCTCCGCCCAGGCCGCGTCGTGCAATTGCCCCTCCAGCAGCAGCGCCAGCATGGTCGGCCGGCCCAGCATTTGAGTCAAAATCGCCAGTTCAGGATAGGGCATCGCGACGCCCACTTTCTGGATCGGGACGCCGTAGCGGCTGTCGGTCGCGGCCAGCCTGAGGTCGCACATGAGCGCGATTTCCAAGCCTCCGCCAACGCACAGACCCTCGATCGCCGCGATCGTCGGATGCCGGCAATCGCGCACGGCGGTGAGCGCGGCGATCATCTGGCGGCCATAGGCTTCGGCCTCGTCCGTGCTGGCGCGCAGCGCGGCGAATTCCGCGAGATCGGCGCCCGCCGCGAAATTGCCGCCGGCTCCGCGCACCACGATGCAGCGCACGCGCTCATCCGCATCCAGCGCATGGAACGCGAGCGCGAGCTCCCGCCACATGCCGAGCGTCA
>DASYRS010000304.1:0-2121 GCA_036004205.1 Dongiaceae bacterium | reverse complement strand
GGCACGCGCGCTCGCAAGAGCGCAAGAGTGAGCACATCATGCCGAGAAATGCAGCGCTCCCGCGCTGCGCGCCTGCGGCGCAGCCCCCTCACCCAGCTTCGGCTAAGCTCGCTGCGCTCGCTAAGCCTCCGCAACCCTCTCCCTCGAGGGGAGAGGGGCTTTTCTGAGCGCTTGCATTCATGTGATTGCCCTGGCGACCAAAGGGGATTCAGGACTTGGCCAAACGGAAACTCGCCATCGCGCGATTGTGGTACGAGGCGAACAGCTTTTCGCCGCTGCGCACCGGCCTCGCGGCCTTCCAGGCGCGCGAGTGGGTGAGCGGCAAGGATGCCCGCGCCTTCTATGCCGGGACGGCGACCGAGATCGGCGGCACGCTGGCAGTCGAGCCGGAGCATCCAGACTGGGAATTCCACTATCTGCTGTGCGCCGCGGCGCCGCCGGGCGGCTTGGTCGAGCCCGCCGCTTTCGCAAGTATCACGCAGCGCCTCCTTGCCGGCCTCAATGAACAGCGTTGGGACGCGGTCTATCTGTCGCTGCATGGCGCGATGGCGACGGTCGATGATCCGACGCCGGAATTCCATCTGTTGAAGGCGGTGCGCGAGATGATCGGCGCGGTACCGCTTGGCGCCAGCTTCGATCTGCACGCCCATCTCTCGCCTGAGATGGCCGCGTTGCTCGACGCCACCTCCGGCTATCACACCTATCCGCATATCGACATGGACGAGGCGGCGAAGCGCACGCTGGCTTTGCTGATCGCGAGGGTCGAGGGGCGCGCCCGCCCCAGGATCGCGGTCGCCAAGGTGCCCGCCATCATGCCCAGCTTCAACATGCGCACCGCCGACGGGCCGATGGCGGAGCTGCAGGAGCTGGCCGGCATGTGGCGGCGCCAGCGCGGCATGTTGGACGTGACGGTCTATGGCGGCTTCGCCTATGGCGATTCGCCGTTCGCCGGGCCAAGCATCGTCGCGGTCGCGGAGAAGGACCAGGCGCTGGCGCAACGCTGCGCCAACGCCCTCGCCGCCGAGTTCCTGAAGCGCAAGCAGCAATTCTTCGTGCGCCTCGCCCGCCCATCCGATGGCTTGCTCCAGGCCATCAAGACCGAGGGCGAGGGCCCGGCCATCGTGCTCGATCCCGCGGACAATCCGCTCTCGGGCGGGATCGGCGACACGCCGGCCTTGTTCCAGGCGTTGCTGGACGGCAAGCCACCGAAGGGCTCGGTCTTCGCCTTCTTCTGGGACCCGCCTTTGGTCGAGGTCTGCCACCAGGCCGGCGTCGGCAACTCCATCGAGACCAAGCTCGGCGGGCGCATCACCCAGGATTTCGGCCCGCCCGTGCCGGTCAAGGCCAAGATCCTGAAGCTGACCGACGGCAAGTTCCGCAACGAGGGGCCGTACGAGCACAAGCTGGCGATGGATGTCGGCCGGACCGTGCTGCTGGAGACCGGCAACGTCCGGGTGATCGTCACCGAGAGCTGCCAGGCGCCGAACGACCCGGCCTATTTCCGGCTGCACGGCATCGAGCCCAGATCGGTGCCGCTGCTGTGCGTCAAGGCCAAGAACCATTTCCGTGCCGGCTTCGCGGACATGGCGCGCTGCGTGATCGACGTGGACGCGCCCGGCCCCGCTTCCGCCGGATTGTTCCATTACAAGTTCCACCACGCCCCGCAGCATATCTGGTAGAAGGTCGGGAGAAGTCCCGTAGAAGTCGCCTGCCGGCTTGATCCCGGCGGCCGCAGGTCGTTAATTAGCCCCGGAGAGCCCTGCCCAACACCCACGGAGTTCGCATGGATATCCGCGACGGCTTCATCGGCGCGATCGGCAACACCCCGCTCATCAAGCTCAAGCAGGCGTCGGAACTGACCGGCTGCACCATTCTGGGCAAGGCCGAGTTCCTGAACCCAGGCGGCTCGGTCAAGGACCGCGCCGCGCTCTTCATCATCGAGGATGCCGAGAGGAAGGGCGAACTGCGCAAGGGCGGCCTGATCGTCGAGGGCACGGCCGGCAACACCGGCATCGGGCTGGCGCTGGTCGGCAACGCACGCGGCTACAAGACCCTGATCGTGATTCCGGACACCCAGTCCCAGGAGAAGAAGGACATGCTGCGCCTCGCCGGCGCGGAGCT
>DASYRS010000303.1:0-6283 GCA_036004205.1 Dongiaceae bacterium | reverse complement strand
ATCGGGGAATATCTGGAAAAGGTCTCCGGCCGCTTCGGCGCGCTGGCGATCTCGCGCGACGGCCAGTCGGCGGCCTATTACATCTGCCAGTCGCGCCTGTGGAAGAACTGCGACGATTACAGCCTGGAAGACAGCTTCATCTCGATCCCGTCCGGCCACCTGGCGGCAGACCTGGCCGAGCGGCGCTGCCGCGGCTATGCCAGCGGCGGGTGCATCGTGCTGTTCGTCAACGATACCTGGAAGCAGCAGTTCACCCTCGCTCAATGACCGGCCGCAATGATCGAAATCGCTTCTCGCAACGATCGAATATTCCGACATAGTTAATTGATTCTACAGCAAGAATTGAGGATTGTTGCGACCGACCCCGCATGTTAGCGTGCGACCCATGCGGAAAGCTTCCTGGACAAGGTCCGGGAAATGGTGCTTTCCCATCCGGGATGAGCGAGCAGCAACAAGGGACGATCATGAACGCGAAGTGGGCGCCGGATAGCTGGCGGTTGAAGCCGGTCAGCCAAGTGCCGGACTATCCAGATGCGGCCAAGCTGCAGTCGGTGGAAGAGCGGCTGCGGACCTATCCGCCGCTGGTGTTCGCCGGCGAGGCGCGGCGCCTCCAGGAAGCGCTGGGCAACGTGGCGGAGGGCAAGGCCTTCCTGCTGCAGGGCGGCGACTGCGCGGAAAGCTTCGCCGAATTCTCCGCCAACAACATCCGCGACACCTTCCGCGTTCTCCTTCAGATGGCCGTCGTCCTGACGTTCGGGGCTGCGCTGCCGGTGGTGAAGGTCGGCCGCATCGCCGGCCAGTTCGCCAAGCCGCGCTCGGCGCCGACCGAGACCATCGGCGGGGTCGAGCTGCCGTCCTATCGCGGCGACATCGTCAACGGCATGGACTTCAACGCCGCGGCGCGGGTGCCCGACCCGGAGCGCCTGGTCCAGAGCTACAACCAATCGGCCGCGACGCTGAACCTGCTGCGCGCCTTTGCCCAGGGCGGGTTCGCCGACCTGCACAAGGTCCATCGCTGGAACCTGGAGTTCGTCGCGGATTCGCCGCTCGGCGCGCGCTACCAGGAGCTGGCGGAGCGGCTCAGCGAGACGCTGGAATTCATGGCGGCCTGCGGCCTCACCTCCGAGACTGTGCCGCAGATCCGCGAGACCGAGTTCTACACCAGTCACGAGGCGCTGCTGCTGCATTACGAGCAGGCGCTGACCCGCGTCGACAGCCTGACGGGCAAGTGGTACGGCTGCTCGGCCCATCTGCTGTGGATCGGCGACCGCACGCGCAACCTCGACGGCGCGCATGTCGAATACATGAAGGGCATACAAAATCCGATCGGCCTCAAATGCGGGCCGAGCCTGGAGCCGGATGACCTCCTGCGCCTGATCGACACGCTGAACCCGACCAACATTCCGGGGCGCCTGACCCTGATCGCCCGCATGGGCCACGACAAGGTCGAGGCGAAGCTGCCGGCCCTGGTGCGGGCCGTGAAGCGCCACGGCGCCAAAGTCGTGTGGTCATCCGACCCGATGCATGGCAACACCATCAAGTCGTCGAGCGGCTACAAGACCCGCCCGTTCGACCGCATCCTCGGCGAGGTGAAGAGCTTCTTCGCCGTGCACCGCGCCGAAGGCACCCATGCCGGCGGCGTGCATTTCGAGATGACGGGCCAGGACGTGACCGAGTGTATCGGCGGCGCCAAGGCCGTGACCGAGGACAGCCTCGCCGACCGCTACCACACCCATTGCGACCCGCGCCTCAATGCCAGCCAGTCGCTGGAGCTCGCCTTCCTGATCGCCGAGCAATTGAAGGCCGAGCGCAACGGCCAGGGTGCGCGCATTGCCGAAGCGTCCTGATCATCTGCGGCCGGTCGATGCCTCGTCCGCCCCGGCACGCGAGCCGGGGCCGGCGTCCGAGCCGAATGCGGCCGATGTCGAGCAATGGACCGACCTCTACTTCCTGAAGACCAAGGCGGTGGTGGAGAAGTTCGGCGACGCGCGCGTAACCTACGCGGTCTTCATGCGCCGCCCGGTCATTTCCGCGCCGCGCCTCGCCGTCGACTGGCTGAATGCGATGGCGAAGGAGCGGGGGACCGAGTTCAAGGTCGACCTGCGCTATGACGAGGGCCGCTGGGTCGGCGCCGGCGAGCCGCTGATGTATATCTCCGGATCGCTGTTCCATCTCTCCGACCTCGAGACCATCCTGTTGCAGAAGCTGGGCCCGGCCTGCGTCGCCGCCTTCAACGCCTTCACCATGTGCTCCGATCTGCCGCGGGTTGCGTTCCTGGCGATGGATGCGCGCCACTGCGCGGGGCTGGAGATGGCGGAGATCATGGCCTATGCCGCCAGCGTCGGCTCCAACCGCGCGCGCCGCAAGGTCAGCGCGGTCGGCTTCATCGGCAACGCCACCCACGCAACCGCGCATTATTTCGGCCAGGACCAGGCCATGGGCACAATGCCCCACGCCCTGATCGGCTATGCCGGCTCGACCCTGCGCGCCGCCGAGATGTTCCACGAGACCTTCCCCGAGCAGCCGATGACCGTGCTGGTCGATTATTTCGGCCGCGAGGTGACGGATGGGTTGACGGTGGCGCGCCGCTTCGCGCACCTCGCCTCCCAAGGCAAGCTGGCGGTGCGCATTGATACTCCCGGCAGCCGCTTCATCGAGGGGCTCGATCCCTCGGCATCCTACGCGGTGCTGGACCGCAACGTGCCCGACGCCATCCGCGGCTATCGCAACGAGACGGAATTGCGCCACCTGGTCGGCGCCGGTGTCTCCGCCGCCGCTGTCTGGCACCTGCGCGAGGCGCTGAACCGCGAAGGCTTCCAGAAGGTGAAGATCGTCGCGTCGTCCGGCTTCGATCCCGCCAAGTGCAAGGTGATGGCCGAAGCCAACGCGCCGATCGACATCGTCGGCACCGGATCCTTCCTGCCGCAACGCTGGACCGAAACCTACGCCACCGCCGACATCATCGAATACAACGGCGTGAAGCGCGTGAAGATCGGCCGTGAATTCCTGTTTAGGAAGTAGCGCGCTTTCCTCCCTCCACTCGCACCCTTTTTCGTCACGGAGTGGGACGGCGAGCGGCTGGCGCACGAACGTTCAAGACCTCGTCGCTTTCCTCTCCATATTTCTTCCATCAGGAGGAACCCGTTATGTCCAATGTCATCCGGGAATTCGACGCCATCACTGAGCACTTTTCGCCGCGGGTCATCGCGATGGCGAATGGCCAGTATTTCAAGCTCGCCAAGTTCAAGGGCGAGTTTCCGTTCCATTTCCACGCCGACGAGGACGAGTTCTTCCTGGTTCATCGCGGCGAGTTCATCATGTGCTATCGCGATCACGAGGTGGTGCTGAAGGCGGGCGACTTCCACGTCGTGCCGCGCGGAATCGAGCATCGCCCGCGCGCCGAACAGGAAGCGTGGGTGATGTTCGTCGAGCCAGCCGCTACCAGGCACACCGGCGACCTGATGACCGATCTCACCAAGCCGATCGCGCAGCAGATCGCGCATCTGAAATAATTTCCGAGCAAGACCGCTCTGTATTGGCGCTTGCGCCTGCAATCGTCGGCGCGCGCTATGGCTTGATTCGGGCTCGGCTCTTAACCAACAAGTACTGTCATTTTATAGTAAAGATCGTAGGCCTTTCGGCCTAGTTCTGAAGATCGAGTCGCGATTTTCAAGAATTCCCTTCATTATCGGCCATGAACGTTCTTAAAATAGTGTAAAGCTCTAGGAAAATGGGTTGGTTATTAAATCGCTAATCCAGGAGCTGCGCGCGACTGCTCGCGCTTAAGTGGCGACGATATGGGGGATTGAATTCATGGCAACCGCACCGAAACTCGATTTCGAATATGGCACGCGTGGCAAGCGCGCGCTGCACGCCTCGCACCGCCAGCGCCAGCGCGCGGAGAAGTCGCTGCCGCTCGGCGTCTCCGACACCTATCGCTATTGGGGCGACGAGGCGACGATCTATGTGAAGCGCGGCAAGGGCGCGTTTCTGTGGGACCTCGACGGCAACCGCTATGTCGATTTCCGCCTCGGCTGGGGCCCGATCATCCTCGGCTACGGCGATGAGCGCGTCGATCGCGCCGCGCGACATGGCATCGAGTTCGGCGGCGTCTCGGCGCTCGCAACGGAACTGGAAGCCTCGGTCGCCGAGCTGATGATCGAGATGGTGCCGTCGCTCGAGAAGGTGCGCTTCGCTAATTCCGGCTCCGAAGCGGTGGCGACGGCGCTGCGCGTGGCGCGCGGCTATTCCGGGCGCGATGGCTTCGTGATGGTGGAAGGCGCGTTCCATGGCATGTTCGATCCCGTGCTGTGGCGCACCCAGATGGAAACATGGGACCCGGCCTCCGGCGCGGCGCCGGACGTGGTGCCGTTCGGCAAGGGCATCCCCAAGGCGCATCGCGACCTGGTCGGCGTGGTGCCGCTGAACGATGCCGATGCGCTCGAGGACCTCTTCAAGCGCGAGGGCGACAAGATCGGCGCCTTCCTGATGGAGCCGATCCTCGGCAATTGCTGCTCCATCGCCTCGCGCCAACGCTACCTGCATGACGTGCGGCTGCTGTGCGACAAATACGATGTCGTCCTTATCTTCGACGAAGTGAAGACCGGCTTCCGTGTCGCGCGCGGCGGCGCGCAGGAACTGTACGGAATCCGTCCCGACCTCAGCACCTTCGCCAAGTCGATGGGCAACGGCTATCCGATCGCCGCGCTTGGCGGCCCGGCGGAAATCATGAAAGTCATCTCAGGCTTCGACGGCGTGCTGCATGGCGGCACCTTCACCGGCCATCCGGTGAGCCTGGCCGCCGCCGAGGAGACCTTGCGTATCCTGCGCGACACCGACGCGCTGCAGACGGTGGAAAGCTGGGGCCGCGGCTTGCAGGCGGAGCTGGGCGCGGTGTTCCGCGCGGCGGAGCTCCCGCACGTCTTCACCGGCCATCCCTCTATGTTCGGCATCATGTTCCGCGAGGGATTGCCGGAGAGCTATCGCGACTGGGCGACCTCCGACCACGATCTCTACGACGCACTGGCGCGCGCGCTGCCCGATTACGGCCTGCTGCCGGAGCCGGATTCGCGCGAGCCCTGGTTCGTGTGCGAGGCGCACGCGGCGTTGGACCCCGCCGACATCGCCGGCACGGTCGCCGAGGTTATCGCAACGCTGCGGCGCTGAACCGGCAGACCAGGATCGCGGCGAGGATCACCGCGCCGGCGGCCGCGACCGAGGGCAGCAGGAACGTGCCGGTCAGATCGTGCACCCAGCCGGCGAAGATCGGCCCGATGATCTGGCCGAGCCCGAAGGACGCCGTCATCAGGCCGATGATGCGCGCGGCCGAACCGGCGGCGAGGCGCCGGGCGCCAACCAGTCCCATCACCGTGATGCCCATGGTCGTGTTGCCGAGCAGGATGGCGGCGGCAACGGCGCCGGCCGGCGCGACCCACAGCACGCTCGCCAGCACACCGACCGCCAGCAGCAGGCAGGCGAGGCCGAAGGCCAATCCTGTCCCCAACCGCCGCCATACGACCGACCACAGCGAGACCGAAGGCGCGGCGGAGACGCCGACCAGCAGCCAGATATAGGGTTCGAGCGGCGCGATCGCCGCGTTGGTGCGCACCAGTTGGACCAGGAATGTCGCGGTGATGACATAGCCGAAGCCGAACAATCCGTAGGCCGCGATCAACGCCGCGAGCGGCCGGCCGATCCCGCCATTGGCTGATGTATTGGTGGTGCTTGCCGCGTGCGGGCGCGCCGGGATCAGCAGCATCACGGTGACCGCGGCCAGCAAAGAGACCGCCGCGTTCGCGATCCATTGCCATTGCCACCCGACCTGATGCGCGCCCAGCTGCGCGACCAGGATCGCGGAGATGGCGATGCCCGCGCCGACGCCGGCGAACTGATGGTGCATGAGATGGCCACGGCCGGCCGCCGTCAGCCGGTCCAGCACCAGCGAGGAGGCGAACACCATGACGAAGGCGCTGGCGAGGCCGCCGAGGAATCGCAGCAGCACGAACACGGCGATGGAACTGGTGGCCGCCATCGCGCCGGTGGTCAGGGCGCTCGCCAGCAGCGAGCCCAGCATCCAGGCGCGCCGGCGCGGTGCGAAGATGGCAGCGGCCCCGACCAGCGCGCCGATCAGGTAACCGGCGAAGTTGGCCGAGGCGAGCAGACCTGCCTCGCTGGCGGTCAAGTGCAAGGCCGCCACCATTTCGGGGAGGATCGGAGTGTAGGCGAACCGCCCGATCCCCATCGCCGAGCCGAGCGCGACCGCGCCGCCGGTCGCGAGGGCAAG
>DASYRS010000302.1:0-8083 GCA_036004205.1 Dongiaceae bacterium | reverse complement strand
GGCAACACCACTTACTGGGCGCCGCAGCAGCCCTTGCCCTGACATCCAGCCGATGGCGTCGCGCAAGGATTGCTCGAGCGTGCGGCACGACCAGCCAAGCTCGTTGCGCGCCTTGCTGCAATCGAACGCCATGGAAGTGCGCGCCAGCCGCACGCCGGTGATGGGCGCGATGGGTGGCTTCTTCGTCACGTTCGAAATGCTCTCGCTGACCAGCGCGGACAGTATGGCAAGCGCATAGGGAACGCGCGTGCGCGGCATGGCGAGGCCGGTCAGGCGCCGCAGCTCGGCCAGCAATTCGCCGAGGCTGAGATTGACGTTGCCGAGAATATAGCGTTCCCCCACCCTGCCCTTGTCCGCCGCCAGGATTTGCCCCGCGGCGACGTCGCGCGCATCGACAAGGTTGAACTCGCAATCGAGATAGGCCGGCGTCTCATCGTTGAGGAAGCCGAGGATCATCTTGCTGGGCGGGGTCAGCAAAGCATCGCCGGGGCCGATCGGCATGGTGGGATTGACGATCACCACCGGCAGGCCGCCGGCCGCCGCTTCGCGCGCCGCCTCCTCCGCCAGGTATTTGGACCGGCAATAGGGGCCGGGCATGTCGCCCAGCGTCAGCACGACGCTTTCATCGATCAAAGCGCGGGTCGATTGCTTGGGCGCGCGATAGCTTTTCAAGATCGATTCCGTGGAGGTGTAGACGAACCGCCGCACGCCCGCTTTCCGCGCGGCATCCAGCATGCGGCGCGTGCCCTGATGGTTGACCGCATCGAAGCTCTTCGGATCGGGCGCCCAAAGATTGGGATTGGCGGCGAGGTGAAAGACCCGCTCGCAGCCATCGACCGCGCGCGCCACCGCCGCCGCGTCGGTGATGGAGCCGACGACCTGTTCCACGCCAGGGAGCGCGGGATCGAGCGGCCGCAGGTCGAGCACCCGCACGCGCTCGCCGCGCGCCGTAAGCTGCTCCACCAGATGTCGACCGATGAAGCCACATCCACCCGTCACCAGATTGAGCCGCACCAAGCCCCCTTTTGTCCGCCGCAAAGCTGCGGCACGATGTGCCGGAACCATGCGCCCGAGTCAAATTCACCGCTGTCAAATCCGCCCCGTCGGCCTGCTCGCGATCCTCGCGCTGTTGTGCGGCCCCGCCGCGGCGCACGAGCGACCAAGCACGACTCCCGCCGCGCGCTTCCTGCAGGACAATCTCGAGCGGGCGCTCCTGCTCGCGCATCCGCCGGTATCCGCCAAGGCGAGCGCGGACCTCGATATCGTGATCCGCGATGCGATGGACTGGCCCGGGCTGACGCAGTTCGCCATCGGCCATTACGGCGCCAACCTGGATGAGGGTGGATTGAGCGACGCGGCCGCGCGCGTGGAGCGGCAATTGGGAATCCTTGCCCGTCGCGCCGGCAAGGAAATGCCGACCCTGACCGTCGCCATCCGCGACATGCGGATCGGCCCCGACGGTAACCGCCATATTCTCAGCACTGCGACGGTACCGCGCTTCGGCGAGATCGAGGTGGACTGGACGCTGGTGCCGACGGCGGCGGGCTACCGGGTCGCCGACGTCGCCGCCTTCGGCCTGACGCTGCGGCAGTTCCTGAGGGGGTGGGTGACCGCCCTGGTGGCCGCGCAGGGTGGCGACGCCACGGCGGTTTTCAATGACGGCGCGGCCACATCGCCGCAATGACAATGGACGTAAGCTCTGCTAAGAACCCTGCCGTCGTGTGAGGGGAAGCACAAGATGCGGAAATATATGCGAAATCTGGCTGCGATCGCGGTCCTGCTGACGGTTGGCGGGGTGGCCGTCACGCCGGCCTCGGCGCATGCGGTCATCGTCTCGGCCAGCCCGACGGCCGACCAGCTTGTGGCGGCGGGAAAGCTCGCCATTCGCCTCGAGTTCAATTCGCGCATCGACAAGGAGCGCTCGCGCCTGCAGATGACGGCGCCGACCGGCGACAAGGCGGACGTGCCGATCGACCAGGCGGGCGAACCCAACATTCTCACCGGCACCACCGGCGACCTCAGCCCCGGCGCCTATGTGCTGCGCTGGCAGGTCCTGGCGATCGACGGCCATATCACCCGCGGCGACATCCCCTTCACCGTCGGAAACTGATCCCGCCCAAGGCCATGGATCTGCTGCTCGACATTTTCGGGTTCGCAAGCGTCCTGCTGTCCGGCGTGGTACGGACCGCGCAGTGCCTGACCCTGGGCGGTGTCGCCTTCCTGGCTTTCATCGCGGTGCCGCTGGATCGCACGAGTGCCGCCGGCAGCCAGCTCGCGCCCCGCACCATCCAACTGACGCGCATCTTCGCCTGGGCGCTGCTGGTCACGGTGGCGGCGCTGCTCGCCATGCAGGTCACGATCCTGGCCGGCACCGCGGAGATTTCGCTGCCTGAGGCGCTGGGCGGCGATTTCGCGATCGCCCAGATGGTGCGCGTAGTCGGCGCGGTCCTCATGCTGGTGCTGCTCTATCGCGGCAGCCCGAGCGTGCCGCTGTTGCTGGTCCTGGCGTTGATCGACCTTGGCGCCGGCGTTGCCACCAGTCATGCCATGGCGCGCGTGGAAGATCGTGGATTGTTGATCGCGATCACGGCATTGCATCATGCCGGTGCCGCGATCTGGATCGGCGGCTTGCCGTGCCTGCTGTCGGCCATGGGGCGATTGCCGGCGGGCGCAACCCGCAGCAAGGTCGGTGCGCGCTATTCGACGCTGTCCACGATATCGGTCGTCGCCATCGCGTTCTCCGGCATCGGGATGCTGATCCACTATGTCGGCAGCGTCGATGCGATGTACGGCACCGCCTACGGCATGATGCTCGGTACCAAGATCACCCTGTTCTTCGGCCTCCTCGGCCTCGGCTATGGCAATTTCCGCGTGGTGCGCGGGCTCGCGGCGAATCCCGCCGGATCGGTCATACGCCTGCGCCGGTTCGCGGAAGTGGAGCTGGGCGTCGGCGTCACGATCTTTTTCGTGGCCGCCTCCATGACGTCGCTGCCGCCCGCCATCGACCTGACGCGCGATCGCGTGAGCCTCGGCGAAATCACCGAGCGCCTGGTGCCGAAATGGCCGAGCCTCACCAGCCCGAGCCGCGACACCCTGGCGTTCTACGAAGATCAGAAGACGCTGGCCGACGAGAAGGCGAAGAACGAGGCACCGACCTTGCAGGCCTATGTGCCGGGCGCCGGCGTGCCGTTGCCGCGCAATGCCCAGGACATCGCATGGTCGGAGTACAATCACCACATCGCGGGCGTGATCGTCCTTGTCATGGGCATCCTGGTGTTCCTCGAAAAGAGCGGAAAAGCGCCGTGGGCGCGGCACTGGCCGCTGCTGCTGGTCGTGCTCGCCGGTTTTCTGTTCCTGCGCTCGGAGGCGGAAGGCTGGCCGACCGGCAGCCTGACATTGGCGGAGTCCTTGCGCGATCCCGAATTCATCCAGCACAAGACCTTCATGGCCTTGATGACCGGATTCGCGGTGTTCGAATGGAGCGTGCGCAACCAGGTCATGCGGAACGATTGGGCGAAATATGTGTTCCCGCTGATCTGCGCCCTCGGGGGCATGATGCTGCTGACCCACTCGCATTCCATCGCCAACGTCAAGGAACTGCTGCTGCTGGAAATGACCCACATGCCGCTGGCCGTATTCGCCATCTGGTCGGGCTGGACACGCTGGCTGGAATTGCGCCTGGAGGATGGCCGCGCCAAAATGATTGCCGGCTGGCTGTGGCCGGTCTTCTTCAGCCTCACCGCCATTACCCTGCTGCTTTATCGGGAAGTCTAATACCCCCATGCTCGAGCGTATCGTCGAACGATCGGTGGCCTGGGCCATCGCCCATGCCAAGCTGGTGGTCGCCCTCAGCGTCGCCTTGACGATCGCGGCCGCCGTCTATGCGGCGCAGACCCTCAAGATGGATTCCGACACCACCAACATGATCTCGCCAGATCTGCCCTGGAAGCAGGAGATGGCGCGCATCGGCAAGGCATTCCCGCAGAATACCGGCCTGCTGGTGGTGATGATCGACAGCAACACGCCGGACCTGGCCGAAGACGCGGCGGCCCGCTTGTACGCCAAGATCGCGGAGCGGACCGACCTGTTCGCGAGCGTGCGGCGCGCCGACGGCGGCCCGTTCTTCGACCGCTACGGCTTCTTGTTCCTCGACACCAAGGACCTGGATCAGGTCGCGCGCTCGATCATCCGGGCCCAGCCCTTCATCGCGAGCCTCGCCGCCGATCCCAGCCTGCGGGGCCTGTTCGACGTGCTCTCGCTCGCCATGGAAGGCATCGCCCGCAAGGCAACGGATTTCGCCTCGATCGAGCGGCCGCTCTCTACCATCGCTTCGGCGACCAATGCCGCGCTGTCCGGCAGCGAAACGCCGATCTCATGGCGGTCGCTGATGATCGACCGCCCGGTCGAACCGCGGGAGCTGCGCAAGCTGATCCTGGCACAGCCCAAGCGCGACTTCAGCGCGCTGCAGCCCGGCGCCAAGGCCACCGCCGCGGTGCGCGAGATCGTCACCGAGCTCAACCTGACGCCGGATCACGGCGTGACGGTACGCCTGACCGGCTCCGTCGCCTTGAACGACGAGGAGTTCGGCACGGTGGCGCAAGGCACCGGCTGGGGCCTCGTCGCCTCGATCCTGATCGTGCTCGGTTTGCTCTTTACTGCGCTGCGCTCCTTCAAGCTGATCGCGGCGTGCTTCATCACGTTGATCCTGGGATTGGTGCTGACCTTCGGATTCGCGGCGGTCGCTATCGGATCGCTCAACCTGATCTCCATCGCCTTCGCCGTCATGTTCATCGGCCTGTCGATCGATTTCGGCATCCAGTTCGGCGTGCGCTACGGCCAGGAGCGATTCGTCGCCGATGATGCGCAGGTCCTGCCGCGCACCGGCCGCGCCATGGCCAAGCCCCTCACCCTGGCGGCGGTCGCCATCGCCGCCGGTTTTCTCTCCTTCATGCCGACCGACTATCGCGGCGTTTCGGACCTGGGGCTGATCGCGGGCGCCGGCATGGCGATCACCCTTGTCCTCAACCTCACGCTCCTGCCGGCGCTGTTGCAGCTGTTCCGCCCGAAGGGGCCGCCAATCGACATGGGATTCGCCTGGGCCAAAGGGGCGGACTATTTCATGCTGCGCCGGAGATGGCTGGTGATCGGCGTGTGGGGAGCCCTGGCCATCGCCGGATTGGTGGCCGCGCTCGGCCTGCGTTTCGATTTCAACCCGCTGCATCTGAAAGACGCCAAGACGGAATCGGTCTCGAGCATGCTGGATTTGATGCGCGATCCGATCCGCACGCCCTACAACATCGAGATCCTCGCCCCCGACCAGCAGACCGCGCAAGGGTTGGCCGCGAAGCTCAGCCAGTTGCCGGAAGTCTACGCGGTCTTGAGTGCCGCCACCTTCGTGCCGAAGGATCAGGAGCCCAAGCTCGCGATCATCCAGGATCTCAGCGACCTGGTCGGATTGAGCCTCGAGACCGTGACGCCGGCCGCCCCGCCCACCCCCGATCAAGTCAGGGCATCCCTGCGCGCCTGCGCCGAAAAGCTGCGCATGGTGGTCGCCTCATCCGACGTCGCCCGCCAACTGGCGCGGCTGCTGGAGCAGGCGGCGGATTCCGACGATGCCTTTCTGCAGCGCCTGCATCATGTGCTGCTGTCGACCCTGCCGTCACGGCTCGCGACGCTGAAGGCGGCGCTGACCGCAGGGCCGCTGACCGTCGATACCCTGCCGGCGGAGATTCGCAACGACTGGATCACGCCCGACGGGCAGGCCCGCCTGATGGTGGTTCCCAAGGGCGACAGCAACGACAATGCCGTGCTGGAGCGGTTCGTAACCGCGGTGCAGAAGGTGGCACCGCAGGCCAACGGCCCCGCGGTGCAGATCTACGAGGCCGGCGGCGCCGTCTCGAAGGCCTTTCGCGTCGCCACGCTGTGGGCGCTGGGCAGCATGGCCCTGCTGCTGGGCCTGATCCTCCGGCGCTTCATCGATGTCATCTTCGTGCTACTGCCGCTGGCGGTGGCGGCCCTGGTCACGGTCGCGATCTGCCGGGCCTTCGGCCTGCAGCTCAATTTCGCCAACATCATCACGCTGCCGCTGCTGCTCGGCATCGGCGTCGCCTTCAACATCTACTTCGTCGTCAATTGGCGGAAGGGCATCGCCGAGCCGCTGCAGACCGCCACCGCGCGCGCCGTCCTGTTCAGCGCCTTCACCACCAGCGCGTCGTTCGCCAGCCTGGCACTGTCGAGCCATGTGGGAACGGCCGGCATGGGACTCTTGCTGCTGACGGGCCTGGCGGTGACTCTGGTCGGGACCTTCACCTTCCTGCCGGCGCTGCTGGGCAAGCCGCCGATCTCCGATCAACGCGCGGCCAGGGCGGCGGCCAGGGCGGCCAGCTGATCCCTATTCGGCGGCGCGGGGGAGCTCCTGGTCGCGGTGCAGGCGGGCGCGCAGAACGCTCAGCGACATCGCCGAACGGCGCGCCAGAGTCTCGGGGAAACGTTCGCAGAACATCTCGCCGATCATATGCGCGGACATGGCCATGGTCAGGCATGCGCCGAGATAGAACCCCATGGAGCCGCCGGGCACGCGCGCGTTCGCGAACCGACGGGCCGCCGCCAGGACGGCAGGCCGGTAGATTCCGGCGCGCCGGATCGCAGCCATGGACAGCCACCGCTGGCCCAAGGGGCCGCGCAGCAGGTCGCCGGACGGCGCGGCTGGCGTAAGAAAGTTCCGCTTGGTGCGCGCCGCCGTCCGCGGCAGCCGGCGCGCCAGCACGGCCCGCAGCACCCGCTTGCCCTCGCCATGCGAGCGGTGCAGGTCCGCCGGCAGCCGCCACAGCAGGTCGACGACGCGAGAATCGAGGAACGGCAGCCGCGCTTCCAGCCCGGTCGCCATCTCGGCCCGATCGCCGAGGAAGCACAGATTGTAGCGCGGCAGATCGGTATGCAGCGCGACGAAGCGCGACAGCGTCATATCGTCCAGCATCCGCGCTTGCGGCGAACGCTCGGACAGCCAATCGAGCAGCGCCCGGTGCGGACTGCCCTCCACCTGACGCCGGAAGTCCGGCGTCGTGAGGAACCGCATCCCGGCCTCGCCGGCATGCGCCCGCATGGCGGCATAGGGGGCGCCACCGTGAGCGCTCCACGCGGTGCGCGCGCGCAGCGCCGGCGTGATCGACGCCAGGACACCATCGCGCGCGCCGTGCCGAGCCAGGAATTGCGACAGCGCCGGCCCCCGCTCGCCGTTCGCAGCGGCGGCCAGCAGCGCCGCATGCTCGAAGTAGGCGTATCCGCCATGCAGCTCATCGGCGCCCTCGCCCGTCAGCACCGCCTTGACCTCGCGCTTGGCGCTGCGGGCCAGCAGCATCTTCGCGGTCCCGTGCGTGTTGGCGACCGTCGTTTCGCTGTGCCAGACCGAGGATTCGAACGCCTCCTCCATGTCCTTCGCCTTGACCTCCAGGAAGACGCCCCGCAGCCCAAGGTGATCCGCCGCGTATTCCGCCGCCGCCCGCTCCGATTCCCGCGTCCCGACGAAATCGATCGAATAGGCGGAGAGCTTCCGCTGCGCCGACTCCGCCGCCAGAGCCGCGACCGAACTTGAATCGACGCCGCCGGACAGGAACAGTCCGACCGGCGCGTCGCCGTGAAACCGCTCCCGGATGGCCTGCGCGAGAGTCGATTCAAGCGCCTCCATCGCCTCGTCCAACGCGAGCCGCGCGGTGCCCGCGGCGTCCGGCTCCAGCGTGTAGTAGCGGCGCGTCGTGACGCCGTCGCGCGACACCAGGAGGTAGGTTCCAGGCTCGACCGCCGAAATGCCCGCAAACAGAGTGTCCTGCGGCAGGAACACGCCATGAAGCTCGCGATTGAGCGTCTTCAGGTCGAGCTGCCGCTCGGTCCATGGATGGGCCAGGATCGCCTTGGCCTCGGAGCCGAACAGCAGGAGCCCGTTGCGCTGCGACGTGAAGAGCGGCTTAACGCCGAAGCGGTCGCGCGCCAGCATGGTCCGGCCGTTTCTGCGGTCCACCAGGACGAACGCGAACTCGCCCTCCAGCTCGCGCACGAAATCGGGGCCGCGATGCAGATAAAGCTGGAG
>DASYRS010000301.1:0-3446 GCA_036004205.1 Dongiaceae bacterium | reverse complement strand
CGGCGCCTTCTTGATCCCGGGATAATAGTTGGGATCGACCAGCTTTTCCTTGGCCCCCACGCGCGCGAGGATCGCGGCTTCGTCCTCATCGATGCCGTCGGCCTTCTTGGCCAGCTTCCAGTCGCTGTGGCCGGCATGCTGCGCTTCGTTCAGCGCCTCGACCGCCGCATCCGCGGTGCCGTCCGTCAGCGCGATCTTGTAGAGATGCTTGGTGAGGCCGTGATCGCTGCCCCAATTGGCCAGCCCCTTGCTGCTCGCCACGTACAATGTCGCCATTCTGTCGCCCGCATTGAAGGTCGATGTCGGCGACACTTGAGCCTGTTGCGGAGCCTCCGTCAATCGGCTGGCGAGCCGGCGGCGCTCTACCCGATCAGCTCCTTGACCCGCAGCTCCAGCTTGGCGACCAGCTCGGCGCCGACCTTGCCGCCTTCGCCCTTGATGTTCTTGGTCAGCACCAGGTCGATGGCATCGAGATGCGATTTGGCGAGATCGAAGTGCTTGGCCTGATAGTCGCGCGCGCGGTCGCGGGTCAGGGCGCAGAGCGATTGGCCGATCTTGGTGACCAGCGGAAAGCCGAACGAGGCCCCCTGGCCCTTGAGGTCATGGGCCACGCGGAACAGCGCGTCGACATGCTGGGAGCGCTGCGCCGGATCGTCGGTCGCGATCGACAGCGCGGCGCGCCCCTTCTTCACATCGGCCAGCGCCCAGCTGGCATAATCCTTGGCGAGGTCCGCGACCACCGCCTCGGCCCGCGCCAGGGTCGCCGACATGCGGCCCTCCTCGCCTTTTTCCTCAGGCTCCGGCTGGTTCGAATTGGCGGGCGTTGGTAGGGACACGGCCATTCCGCGAGACTGTTCCCGGAACGGTTAATCAAACATGAATCGCGCCCGCGCGCGAGCGAAAGTCGGCCGCCGGAGCCGCCCCTAGAGCCGTTTGGGCAACCATGTTGCCGCGATGCCGACGGTCAGGGCCAGCAGGCCGCATGTCACGAACACCGCCCTGAAATCGAACATCGTCAGCAGCAGCGCGTAGATGGCCGAGGGGATGAAATCCGCGGTATCGACATAGGTGCGGAATACCGTGGCGAGCTGCGGCAGTTCGCGCGGCCGGGCAAAGCGCATGAAGGGAATGTTGCCGAGCGAATCCAGCGTGACGATGAAGGTCGCCGCCAGCAGCAGGTTCAGGCAGAACAGCAGCGGGTGGCCATAAAGCAGCGTGCCGCTGATCGTAAGCGCCCCGCCGATCCAGAACGCGCCGACGATCGGCCGGCGGATGCCCAGCCTTTGCGCCACCATCCGGACCAGCGGCGACAGGCCCAGCAGCAGGTTGCCGAATCCGACCAGCCAGCCGGCCCAGCGTGCGTCGATGCCGTGGTCCTGCAGATAGAGCGCGGGATAGGTGAAGAACATCGACCACCAGGCGGAACGCCCGAACACGATCAGCCAGCTGAGGCGCAACCGCTTCTGCGCGGCGAATCGCGCGATCATGGTCAGCGGATTGCGCGGGGGCGGGGTGTGTTCCACCGCCGGCTTGGCCGGCCGGAGACGCCAGAACAACAGGATGAGGCACAGATGCACCGAGATCGAGGCACCCGCGGGTGCGACAATGCCGAAGCGCTCGTACAGCGTAACGCCGACCACCGGCCCCAAGCCCCAGGCGAGGCAGCTCGCGAACAAACGCAAGGTCTCCGACCGCACGAGATTCTGGCGCGGAATGAAATCGACGATGAACAGAATGAGGCACACGCTGCCGATGGCGCCGCTCATGGCCCGCCCCACCATGCCGAGGGCAAGGCCCGGAACGGTCGAGGTCGCGAGGCACAGCATTCCGACCACGCAGGCGAGCATGCCGATGACGTACGTCCTGTTGCGGCCGAACCGGTGGATGACGAACGGTGTGAAGAAGGTGGCGGTGAAACTCACCATCGCCACCGCCGAGTAGGTGGTGCCGACGTAGGAATCGGCGTTGTTGGCGGCGATCTGCTTGTAGATCGAATAGGCATGCAGCGGAATGACCGTGGCGGTCACCGCGCGCGCCGCCGAATCCAGCGCATAGATCAGCGCAAGCGATCCCGGCCCCGGAACCGGCAGGGTCGGCGATGGTGCAGCGGCGCGGGAAATCATGAGAGAGCGACTCGGCAATGACGGAGTCATTCTAGTGCCCATTTCCGGGCCTTGCCAGCCATCCGAAGGTGCGCTCCGGGTAGCCATCCGCGCCCGAGTTCCCTAGACTGCGCGACATGACCGGACCACAGGATGACGAGCCACGGCACCCGGATCTTCTGCGGCTCCTCGGATATTGGCGGCGCCGGCGCGGCACGCGCGCCTTTCCCCGGCGGGCGGATATGGATGTGCTCGATCTCGGCTTCATGCTGGAGCGGATCGCGCTGACCGAGGTGCACGAGGAACCGCGCCGCTACCGGCTGCGCGTCGTCGGCTCGTGGTGGTCAGGCCTGGTCGGGTTCGAATCGACCGGTCTGTGGCTCGACGACTGGCCGCATGCCAACCAGCGCAAGCTCACCGCCGACACGTACGAGACCCTGGTCGCCGCCGGCCGCCCGCTCTGCGCATTGCGCGATGCCTGGGTGGACGACAAGAAGCTGAGCTACGAAATCCTCCTGCTCCCGCTGTCGGAAGACGATGCACGGATCTCGATGATCGTGACGGGTATCGGGCCGAGCTGACTTTTCCCCGCCACCTAAAACCTGTTATCCCGCCCGAGCGCACGGCCACGGCGATTGCCACCCCTCGCACGATCCCCTAACGTCTTCTCGCAAAAAGGGGACCCCGCATGACCGACGACCTTTTCCGCCTCACCGCCATCGAAGCGGTGCGCCGCCTGCGCGCCGGCGACATCACGCCGCTCGACCTGATCGACGCGGTGGAGCGCCGCGCGGCCGCCGTCAATGGCGCCGTCAACGCGCTGGTGACGCCGGCCTATGACCGCGCGCGCGATCATGCGCGGCGGCTGATGGCGTTGCCGCCGGCCGAGCGTGGCCTGCTGGCGGGCCTCCCCGTCGGGATCAAGGACCTCAACCCCGTCGCGGGCGTGCGCACGACCTTCGGCTCGCCGATCTTCGCCAACCATGTGCCGGATGTGTCGGACTTGATGGTGCAGACCATCGAATCGAACGGCGGAATCGTGGCCGGCATGACCAACACGCCGGAATTCGGCGCCGGCGCCAACACCTTCAACGAAGTGTTCGGCGAGACCCGCAATCCGTGGAACCCCGCGCTCAATGCCGCCGGCTCGTCGGGCGGATCGGCGGTCGCGCTCGCCACCGGCATGGTCGCGCTCGCCACCGGCTCCGACCTCGGCGGTTCGCTGCGCACGCCGGCCAGCTTCTGCTCGGTGGTCGGCTTCCGGCCAAGCCCCGGCCGCGTCGCCAACGGCCCGGCGGAGCAGCGCTTCAACGACCTCTCGGTCGAAGGGCCGATGGCGCGCAA
>DASYRS010000300.1:0-11830 GCA_036004205.1 Dongiaceae bacterium | reverse complement strand
CGATGCACGGCAGATCGTTCAAATCGTAGGACACGAAACTCGGTCTCGAGGTCCTAAATCGGAGCAGGTTGGACAAGGCCCATTTATGCAACCCCGACAGCATCACTTCGCCGCGCGAAGTGTATTCGGGCGAGGTGCCGGCATGGGCGTAATCCATCGCGATCTGTCCGCGCGGCACGCTCGGTAAATGTTCGGCGAACCACTCCAGTGAGTCCGGGCTGAAGGAATGAATCGCCACCGGTTGGCCATAGGCGACGATGAGCCGGGCTACCCGTTCTTCGAGCGGACCGACCGGATAATCTAGCTGCTTGGTCTCGATCAGGATTGGCACGCGCCCCGCCACCGCCTGGAATGTCTGTTCCAGGGTCGGCAGCGGATCGGCCGTTCCTTCCAGATGCAGCCGCCCCAGCTCGGCGGCGGTGAAATCGCAGACGCGGCCCTTGACCCCGGTCAGCCGGTCGAGGAATGGATCATGGAACACCATTGCCTCGCCGTCCCTCGAGAGCTGCACATCGAGCTCGATCGGATAGCCGGCCTCAGCGGCGGCGCGGAACGCCGAGAGGGAATTCTCGACGATGCCCCTGCTCTCATCATGCAATCCCCGATGCGCAATGGGCTGGGAGTGGAGCCAGAGGGTCGGCATCACTCGCGGCAGTGGCCCCGAGGCGCCGCCTTGCGATTCTGCGGCCATCCAGTCGAGATCGGGGCACGGCAGATAATTGGGGTCCGGGACGGGGACGTCGGTGGCCCAGCGATAGGAGCCATAGCCGCCGATCAAGATCGCCAGCGTCACCATGCTCGCCGCGACGTGCCTGGCTCGCATGATATGAGGACCCTCCAAGGATCGACATCAAGGCTTCAGACTATAGCGCGGCGCCCCGCCATCGTCTTGATCGATCAAGGCCAGCGGCGCCACGATGTGGGCTCCGCGGCCCAGGGCCCAAGTGAAAGCCGCCTTCGAGGCCGCGTCACGAACCTGCTGACGGGAGCTCAATCATTCGCATTTGCGATGCGGAATGTCGGAGAAGGGTCAAACTCAGGCATCGGAGGCGGGTCTCGATGGGTCGGGTTGACTACCGAAAGCGGACCACCCCTGATGGCGCGCGCTTGTCTGCGAGGTGCCCAGAATCAGACATCGCTACAGTGCACGGACCGCTGCGAGGCAAATTGGTTAGTACGCCAACTTTGCAGTCGATGGTAGAAGCATTCAAAGAGACCTGCTTGCTTGGCGTAATCTCTATTCCGGCAACCCCGCCTTGCGGTAGCCCTCGACAAAATGCGCCCGCACGGCTTCGTCACCGAAGCCCTTGTAATCCGCCCAATGCGAGATGGTGAAATGTGGATTGGTGACCAGGAAAAGCATGGCTTCCCGGCGCGCCTCATCGAGCCGCCCGAGCTGGGCCAGCGCCGCCGCCAGGATGCGCCTGGAATGCGTACGATAGGTCGATTCATGGCGCAGCGGCGCCAGCGCCTTGTCGTAGTTCTTGCGCGCATACTCGGCCTGTCCCAGCAGCAGGTAGTACCAGGGCGGCGGCATTGGATTGAGGCGAAACGCCTTCTGGATCTGCGCCAGCCCTTCATCCAGCTGCCCGGACAGAACCGAAACATCTGACATCTCGGCCCAAGCGTCCGCACAATTCGGATCGAGCTCGATAGCCTTAGCGAACTCCCGATCCGATTCCTCGACACGGCCCTCGTAGGCGTAGATCATGCCTAGTATCCAGCGGCAGCCAGCATCCTTAGGATCGAGCCGAACGGCTTTTTCGCCGATCTCAATCGCCTTGTGCCGGTGCTCCAGGATGGGTGCGCCCCAGTGCGCCCAATGGATCCAGTGCGTCAAGGCGAGACAGCGATGCGCCTCGGCGAATTCCGGATCGAGCTCGATCGCACGGTCCAGCAGGAGCCTGGCTTCGGCAGAGGCCTGCGGCGATTCCTCGGTGAGCTGCCGCGCCCGGACCGTCAGGTCATAGGCCTCCATGCTCTTCGGCCGGTTGCGCGGCGGTGTCGTCTGGAGATGTCCAGTCATGGCCTCGATCACCTTGGCAGTGACCTCATCCTGCACAGCAAACATATCGTCGATGCCGCGATCGTAACGCTCCGCCCACACGTGATTGCCGTTCAAGGCGTCAATCAGCTGGACATTGATGCGTACGCGCCCCGCCGCGCGCCGGGCGCTTCCCTCAATAACGTAGCGCACGCCCAGATCTCCGGCGATCCGCCGCACATCGATATTCTTTCCCTTGTACGAGAAGCTGGAATTGCGCGCGATCACGAAGAGGCTGGAATTGCGCGAGAGATCGGTGATGAGGTCTTCCGCCAGGCCATCCGCAAAGCTCTCCTGCTCGTGATCGCCTGACGTTCCGAACGTGCTGAATGGCAACACCGCGATCGAAGGCTTGGCAGGCACCGCCTGGCCCGTCATACCGGCGTCCGGCCGTACGTTGCCCAAGGCGCGAATCCGGAACACCACCACCGGCTCCGACATGTTCTTCACGAACTGAGGGCCGAGCTGCTCGAACTCAACTGTGACTTTCCGCCTCACCTGATCATAGACGTTCTGCGAGATGCAAATGCCGCCGACGTCGGAGATTTGTTGCAGCCGCGCGGCGAGGTTCACGCCATCACCAAATATATCGCCGCCATCGATAACGACGTCGCCGAGATTGATCCCTATGCGCAGCTGGATCTTGCGATCGGCTGTGGTGCTTCGGTTGGCCTCGGTAAAACCATGCGCGATCGCGATCGCCGCTTCGACCGCGTCGACCGCACTCTGGAAGAGGACCAGCGCACCGTCTCCAATCCATTTAACCACGCGGCCTCGATGGCGCGTGACTTCCGGCACAAAAATGTCGCGTCGACGGGCCTTCAAGGTGCTCAGGGTCCAGGCTTCGTCATGCTCCATTAACCGGCTGTAGCCGACCACGTCAGCAGCCAGAATAGCTACCAGTCGGTGTTCAAGACGGTCCGCGGCCACGAGCCCTCCGAGCAGGCGTGGAGAATTGCCCGACAAGTGCGGCTGAAAGTCTATGCGACCGGCAACTCTAAGTCTATGCGACCAGGGCCCGGCATTTGCCTTACTAGCTGCTAATAGTGTGGTCGAACTGGTATTCGCTCTCAGCGCATTCATTCCTGTCGAATGAACGCGATTGGAGAGAGATTACCAGGGCCAAGAAGTCCCGGAACGGTGCGGGCGCAATGTCTCTTCAATTATGCGAATTGCGAGGTCTGTTGTGGGTCCAAACTCCGCCACCGCAGCAACTCTCTAAGTCCGCTTTTGCTACGATAGCCGACTCTACCTGAGGCCACGTAGTCGGCTGGAAAGTGCCATGAGCCGACCTTTCGCGTCTGGCAGGTTCAACGCATCAAGCCGCTGCTCGCAGCACTGGAACGATCAGCCACCTAATGGCTTCAATTCGCCGAGAACGGTCGGGATCAGCTCCGAGACGGTCGGGTGGATCGGCACCGCCCATTGCAAGACCGGATAGGTCGCTCCGGCATTCATCATGTCGAGGATGCCGTGAATCGCCTCGTCGCCGCCGGCCCCCAGGATGGCGGCGCCCAGGATTTGTTTCGTCTCCGCGTCGGCGACCACCTTCATGAAGCCCTTGGTTTCGCCTTTCTCGACCGCGCGCCCGACCCGCGTCATCGGACGTTTGGACACCAGGAGCTTGCGGCCTGTGCGCGTTGCCTCGGTCTCCGACATGCCGACGCGCCCGAGCGGCGGATCGACATAGAGTGCGTAGGCGGGGATCCGGTCGCTCACCCGGCGCTTGCCACCATCAAGAAGATTGGCGGCGGCGATCTCGTAGTCGTTATAGGCCGTGTGGGTGAAGGCGCCGCGGCCGTTGCAGTCGCCCAGGGCCCAGATGCCGGGGACAGTGGTGGCGAGGCCGTCGTCCACCACGATGTAGCCCCGCGCATCCACCGCGACGCCAGCCTTGTCGAGGCCGAGATCGTCCGTGTTGGGCCGGCGCCCCGCCGCCAGCAGCACATGCGAGCCGACCACGGCCGGCTCCCCGGACGCGCAATCGACGCCGACCGCCACGCCGTCCGGGTGGGGCTTGAACCCAATGCAGGTGGCCCTGGTGCGCACCGCGATCCCCTCATCGGTGAGGATCTCCCGGACCGCCTCGGACACGTCCTCGTCCTCGCGGGCGATCAGTCGCGGTGCCATCTCGACGACCGTGACCTCCGCGCCAAAACGCCGATACATCTGGGCGAACTCAAGCCCGATATAGCTTCCGCCGACGACGACCAGGTGCCGTGGCACGGTATCGAGCTTGAGGATCGACGTGTTGGTGAGGTAGTCGATCGCGTCGACCCCCGGCATGTCCGGCACGCTCGCACGGCCGCCGACATTGATGAAGATGCGCGGCGCCTTCAGCACGCTCTCGCCCACCCGGAGGGCATCCGGGCCCTCGAACCGGGCATGCCCTTCGATGACGGTCAGGCCAGCCATGCCGCGGAGCCACTTCTCGACGCCCGTGCGGGCATTCGTCGAGACGGCATCGGCCCGGGCCTTGACCCGCTTCATGTCGATCCTGATCGGGCTCTCGATCGTGACCCCATACTCGGCGCCCCGCCGGGCGAGGTGGGCGGCGTAGGCGCTTGCGACCAGCGTCTTCGTCGGCATGCAGCCGGTGTTGACGCAGGTTCCGCCGAACAGCTTGCGCTCGACCAGCGCGACCTTCATTCCGGCGGCGGTCAGCCGCGCGGCGAGGGATGGTCCCGCCTGTCCGGCCCCGATGACGATGGCGTCGAAGAATTGGGTCATGGCACGGCCTCACGATGAATGTTGCACCGAGGATCGCAGCGCCGGCCGCTGCTCATAGCGGCAGCTCTCTGCCGGCCTGCTCCGCGACGATGTAGTCGGCATACCAGTCCGGCCAGTTTACATCGTGCTGTCCGCCGGTCCGCTTCTCATGCTCGCCGTGTGCGGCCGCCGCGCGGCGGAGCGCGGCGGCAAGCTCGCTCGACGAGGTGAATGTCGTGTAATGCGCGTCGACGCGCCCGGGCAACCGCACGGTGATCTCCTGGAGCAGCCAGCCGTTGCCGTCGGGATCGCTGAACGAGGCGAACGAGCGATAGCTGCGATGCTCGGGGTCCGGGCCGCCGACCCGGAGCCGCCCGAACAGGTACGGCTCGTCCTTGCCGTCGTATGCGCCACCGCCGTCGTGGAACACCTTGCTGATCGCGACGCCGCGACCGAGCAGCTCGTTGCGGGCGGCCTCCATGTCGGAGACGATCAGGTACAGGCCCTGGGCGGAGCCGGGCGCCGCCGCGGTGACGTTCTTGCCGAAGATGACCGAGCAGCCGGAGCCGGGCGGCGTGAACTGGATCACGCGGTAGTCGTCGCCGCTGGCGAAGTCGGCGTCGAGCCTCCACCCGAGGCTCGCATAGAACTCCTTCGCGCGATCGACGTCCGAAACCGGGATGACGACGATTTCGAGCTTCATGTCGACCGTCCGTGCTTTCGCGGTCTCGATTGCGGCTTCGCTACGCACCTGAGTACTGCTCATGTTGAGCTCCTTGGGTTTGCGTGCCTTGAGAGTGACGGGTCATTCAGGCCGGTGCTGGTCGCTGGACCTTTGCCATCAATCAGCGGCCAACCGCGTATTGAGCCGACGCAGCCGCGGCGGCAGATCACAAGCTACATTGAGCGGCTTTGTTGGCGGTTTCTGCACGCGACGGCGGCTTGATGCGTTGGCATCGGCACCTCCTGGCGACCCAGTTCGAGCCAACGTGAATCTAGCACAAAAGCCGAAGATTTGGCTTGCTTCAAAAGCAGGCTTTAGGCGCGGCACTGAGGTCGAACCTCACTCCCAAAATGTTCGAGTTGGGTGCGTTATGTCGCGAGGTAACGCAGCAAACGCCGCCCGGGCAGGAAGAAATATCCGCCGCCGCGCGTTTGGACGAACGACCGGAGGCCTTCCAGCCGCATCGGCCCGTCGCGCGTCGGGATGGTATAGCCGCTCTGTTCGCCGGGACTGGCGATCAGCGGATCACGCTCGTTCACCAGACCGTGGAACGACGGGCCCTGCACCCAGGTCTGCTGCACGAACTCGAACTGCCGCTCCAGATCGCCATTGAGGCACATGAAGAAGATGCCCTTCTTCTGCCCCGTCTTCGGCCGGTAGAAGCGGCCGACGCGGATGATGCGATGGCGATTGGTGATGGCAAGCTGCTCCTGCGAGCCCGGCTCGAAGCTTTCGCGCGGATTGGTGCGCCGGATGTGAGCACCGAACGGGCAGCGCACGGCCTGGGGGTCTTCGTTGCCGAACAGGAAATCGTTGTCGGGCTCGAAATCCGGCTTCGACATGTCCGGCTCCCGGGCTCCGGCGCGCGGCGCCGCTTCCTCGGGCCCCTTATCCTGCAGCGAGTCAGCGGTCGGCGTGGCGGCGAGCATCCGCACCCCGCTCACAGGAGGGGGGACTTGCCGGGCCGATTGCCCGCTCGCGCCGCTCGCGGCGCGCGACAACGGATGTCCCGGCGCGAACACATTGGTTGCGGGAAACCGCGGATAGCGCACCAGCGGCGAACCGTCCCGCCAGCGGCCGACCATCTTGGCGGCGATGAACTCGGCCGGCTCTGCCTTCACGCCCTCAGGGAACGACGGCTTCAGCCGATTGCCTTCCCGCTCGCAGAAGCCCCGGAAAGCATCGACATCCTGCTCCAATTGGCGCACGGCGAGGTAGCTGCCATTCCGCCCCAGGTCGCGATCGGCATTGACGATGTTGCTGCTGAACTGGGGCGAGGGGTCGGCCGTGACCGGAAGCAAATTGTCCGGATCGTGGATCGCCGCCAGCGTGGGGCCGGGCGGGAGATAGCCGCGATTGTCGGGATAGCCCAGGATGAACTCGCCCGCTTCGACCAGATGGATCGGATCGGCGCCGCGCAGCGCCTTGTAGGTGCCGCGGATCACCGGTTGGGAAATGCCGTCGAGGAATCCGAAGGGCTCGCACTTGGCGCGGAACCGCGCCGCTTCCGATTCCTTCTTGCCGGCCAGCTCGCGGAACGGGATCTTGCGCCGGACCTCATGGCCGTGCCGCTCGAGAGCGGCCGTCGATGTCGCGATCAGGTGCCGGAGGCCATCCTCGCTGCCGGCATAGAGCACGAGCATGCCGTCGATATTCTCCCGCTCCGGGTCGCCCCACCACCAGGCGTCGGGCGCGTTGTCGCCGACATCGCCGAGCACGCGCGAGCGCCAGGGCGCGGCCATCCCGTCGATGAAGGCGGGCGGAAAGGTTGCGACGCTGTCTGCGGGCAGGCCGAGCTTGGATAGCCCGGACGGGCCAAGGCCGAGAACGGTCGCCTGCTTCAACGAGCGCCCATCCGAGAAGGCGATCGACGGCGTCACCGCGCGCAGCCAGGCCTTGGCGGCGGCCACGTCGCCGCCGAGCTCGAACAGCAGCGCCGCGCCGTGGCGCAGGAATCCCAGGCCGCCCAGGATCAGGCTCTGGATCTCCGTCGATTCCAGCGCGGTGGCGGTCGCGCGCTCGGAACCGAACAGCGCCAGCCAGCGCCGCGCCTCGTCCTCGGTCATGACCGCGCCCAGGCCCTGCCGGATCGTGGCATTGGTGCGGATGTTGGCGGTCGTCAGGTCACGGTAGGCCGAGTACCAGAACGACGTCGGGACCTGCTGGCGCCGCGCCCAGCGCTTGAAGCGGTCGCCGTCGGTCGCGCCTTCCAGGAACAGGTTCGACGCCTTTGGAAAGCCGACCGTATTCGACCAGACACCGGTGAGGCCGGTATGCGCCTTGGTGATGAAATCCTCGAGATAGCTCTCCCAGCTGCCGTCATAGTTCGACAGGAACAAGAGATCGCCGGTCTTCGGCACCATGACCCAGCGCGCGAAATGGATGGTCCCGATCGAGATCAGGAACCCCGGCCGATAGAAGCGTGCCGCCAATTGCGCGATCAGCCAGAAAGAGAGCCTGATCGTGAAGCCCCGCAATCGCCCGGGTTTCATGATGGAAACGGCGGCGAGCAGGTTCTGCGCCGCGACATTCTCCTGCCGCATGATCGCCGCGACCAGGCCGGGCGGCGGCGGACGATCGATCGGCACTTCCGCGTCCTCTCGCCGTCGGAACAGGCGGTAGAGCAGGAACGCGGCGATCACGGCGAGGATGGCGGTCGCGATGGCAACCTTTGCCGCCCAGCACAGCGCGATCAGGGCACTATGCCAGGACCAGCCGTGCACCCAGAGAACTACGGCAAAGGTCAGCGCCGCCGGGATCGCGAGCGGCCACAGGAAGGTGCGGGCGAAGGGAATGGCAATGGCGGTGACGATCGGCAGCAGGCCGGCGAACGTCAAAGGCAGCGACGCCAGGGTGCCGCCGCCCTGTGCCATCGGCTCCGGTTCGAGCGCCCAGGACCACGCCGGATCGGCACGAAGCTGTCCGCGCACGATCTCGACCTGTTCCAGCGCCGGCTTTCTTGCGTGGGGCGGCGGCAGAAGGCGCACGACATGCGCGGCCAGATCGCGCTCGCGGTGGATCCGCTGGACCGAAAGCCCGGGCGTTCCCGAGAAATTGACCCCAGGATTGGCGAACCAGGATTGGCCGACCGTGACCACATGGGCTTTCCAATAGGAAAGCAGCGGCTCCGTCCCGCGATCGAGAGCTTCGGCAAAGATCGGACTCAGATATGGCGAGAGCTCCCGGTCGAGCTTCTCCAGCAGCTCGCTTTCCGCGCCGTCGCCCGAGAACTCGAACACCAGGTGACCATGGACGCCGTCCGAAGCCTCGAACACGTTGAGGCTGGCGAAGTGAATCCGCGCCATCTCGTTCAGCGCCGCAGTCAGCGGCTGCTCCGCCGCGCTCTCCAGGGCCGCGATCGCGCCGCGCACCGGCTCGATGCGGGCGGCCGGGATGGCGGAGATGATGGTGACGAATGCGTGGCTCACGATGCCCTCCCCCGGAACGAGACGACGACCTCGTCGATGAAAGGCCCGTCGAAGCGCGGCCGGTCGGCCGATGAGATGCCGCGCTTGATGACGCGCCGCACCAGCTCCGGTATCTGCACGTCGTTCACGGCACGCCCGGAGCACGGATGGAGCCCGCCGCCGAAATGCCGGTAGAGCTTGAGCGACCGGGTCGGGTCCAGCCGGGTCGGTTCAGGAAAGCGGCTCGGGTCGAACATCGCGGCATGGGTGTAGGCGATCACCGTCGCGCCCGCCGGGATGGCGACGCCGTCGAGGGCGACATCGGACTCCGTCTGGCGCAGCAGGAATGGATTGTGCGGCCAGAGCCGCAGCAGCTCGTTGCACCAACCGAGCATGCGCGCGGGATCGTCGACGTCGCGCTCGACCCGCGCCAGAATCTCCGGATCGCCGCAGGCGACCGCGACGATCTGGCTGACCGTGGTGGCGGTGGTGTCGATCGAACCCACCAGCAGGCCTGCCACGTTGCGCCGCACGCCGTCATCGTCGAGCGCCGCCGGATTGGTCCGGCGCAACGCCAGCAGGCGGCCGATCACGTCGTCGACCTCGATCCCCAGCCGGGCGCGCCGCGCCAACTCGTCGTAGAACCATTGCTTCAGCTCGCCGAAGGCGCCGATGGCCCGCCGCGCGACCGGCTCGTCGCCGCCGAGATTGAGGAAGGTGTGCTGGAAGATCGCGCGGATCACCCGCATCAGGTCCATTTCCGTCGGGGCGGCGATGCCGAAGATCCGCCGCGCCGTGCGGGCCGCGACCAGCCGGGCATAGCCGTTGACGAGGTCCAGCCTGCCCTGCGCCGCCGCATCGTCGAGCAGCCGCTCCGCTTCTTCGGCAACCAGCCTGCGCACATCGTCGAGATCGATCGCCGCCACCGCGGTATAGAGCTGCGGCCGTTCCGCCGTCAGCTGTCCGCCGCGATCGAGGCCCAGGATGAAGGGGCCGTTCACCTCATCGATTCTCGGCCCATTGATGGCGGCGATCCGGAAATCAAGATCACGGCGCAGCACGTCCTCGACCTGGCTCCAGCGCACGGCCACCCGGTACTGCCTGAACTTCACGATCTTTCCGTAGGCCGCGGCGGCCCTGGCGCCGAACCGCTGGACCGCGGGTCCGAGCAGGTAGGACGTCAGCGGACGGCCGGAGCCGCGCGCCGGCATCGGCGGCTGCGGTTCTGGCCGCGCGATCTCATAGGTCTCGAGCGTCAGCGCCCCGGCCGGGCGCGAGCGCATCTCTTCGATGAAGGCCTGCAGTTCGGCGGGAAGCGCGCCGAAAGGCGGCAGCGTCGCGCCGTAGCGTTGCGGGAAGACGACCGGCGCCATCAGCGCCGCGAACGTGATGTCGACCGCGTTCGGATAGTCGCCGCCGATGAAGCGTGTGCCGCGCCGGCCCAGCTCGCTTTCGATCAGATCGCATGCTTCGCGGATGCGGGCCGGCGCTTCAGCGACCAGAGCGGGAGATAAATCGAGGCCGCGCGCCATGAGCTGGCGCCACAACGGATAGAGCAGGAAGACGAACGCTCGCTCCCAGAGCGGCGCGCCTTCGACCGCGGCCGGATACAGCGTCTTCTTGTGCGGCAGGAGATGGAAATAGACCAGCCGCCGCACCGTCTGCAGCAGAAGGTCGAGCAGGTGCCCGATGAGGGCGCGATTGGCCGCGCGCTCCTCCGCGATTTCGCCGTAGAATCTCTGGCCCGGTCGGGACTTGGCATCGATGCCATCCAGCACGCCGCGCGCGCCGGCCCAGATGCCTTCCGGCCCGACGATCACCGGAACTTCCCTGCCGCCGCCGCGCGCGCGTGTCGCCATGACGTGCAAGATGGGCGCGTGGGCTTCCTCGTGATAGGTGACGTGATAGTACTCGAACAGCCAGCGCGCGAGCTCGGCCATGGGGCTGATGCGCGTGGAGACGATGATATGGCGCGGCTGCTCTGCCGTTTCCTGGAAACCCATGTCTCCCCCCCGTCCATTCGACGGCCGCCGCAGATCATGGATTCGGACGTGCCCCTCGCGTCCGACCGTAATGTTCGGCGCCCAGCAGATCGTCGCGCGGTCAGCGTGATGTACGGTTGTAACCGTGTCAAGCGCGCTTACCCGAGGTTCGTGCGCGCTATTGGATCGGAAAACCGGCTCGCCGGGGCAGGCAAGAGCGCGTCGACCGCGAGGAATTCGTCGCGCGCCGGAAGAAGTCGTCCAAATCCGCCCGCTAGGCCGGACCCATGGCTTCTGTCCGGAAGCTGGTTAAGCCCTCAAACCCGGCTGTAGCGAAGCTGTTGCGACATGTCCGCTTCTCCAGCAGGCGGCGACACCCGCTGGTACGCAGGACGCGTCTCATTCATGCCACGAGCGGACTCCTACGGACACTTAGAACAGAAAAGTGTCGCGCCGAACAAACGATCCTAGATTTGGAACTAGCGCCGAAGCGATCGGGCTCCCGCAGTCGCTCAGCTCAGATCTCGCTTGGCTCTTGCGCCCTTCTCGGCCAGAAATGCCGAATAGCGCGGCTCGGCACGGGCAACCAGGGCCTTGTAGCGAGGATGGTTGCGGAGTGGCGCCAGATCGAAGTCGCGCTTGATCCAGGCGAGACGCTGAGGCGGCATCCTCTCGGCATACTTCTCCAGCTGGTCCAGCGCCTGCTCTGGCTCCCCCAGCTGCGCGAAGGTGCAAGCCAGGTTGTAGTTGCCTCGCAGATCATCGCCCGACTGGATTGCGAGCGCACGCATGGCCCACTCCTTAGCCCGCTTCATATCGCCAAGGTAGCCTATTGTCGTGGCGCCAAACATCAGCGCGTCCTGATTATCCGGCCGCAGCGCGACTTCCCGCTCGATCCGAGGCAGTGCCTGACGCGACACGGATGCGCATTCTTCATGATGGCCGAGCGCGAAGTGACAGCCGG
>DASYRS010000299.1:0-8693 GCA_036004205.1 Dongiaceae bacterium | reverse complement strand
GCCGGACCTGTAGTCCTATCCTTCTGTAACCCAAGCTCCCTCACGCCCGTCTCCCGACAATACGCACTTCGCACTTAATCCCAGCCGGTGCCGCTCAGATCAAGCCGACCTGAGTGAACTTCGATTCGATGATCTCGCTGTCGAACGGCTTCATGATGTACTCGTTGGCGCCGGCGCCGATCGCTTCCTGGATGTGGGCGATATCGTTTTCCGTGGTGCAGAACACCACGATCGGCGTCTGGCCGCCATCGGCCTTGCGAAGCTCGCGCAGGAAATCGATGCCGCTCATCACGGGCATGTTCCAGTCCAGCAGGATGGCATCGGGCATGCGTTTCAGGCACACGTCCATCGCCTTGCGGCCGTCTTCCGCCTCCTCGATCTCGAAATTGAGACCTTCGAGGATTTTCCGGGCGACCATCCGAACGACCTTCGAATCGTCGACCACCAAACAACATTTCATCGCGTTACTCCGCCCCTATTCTCGATCCGGTTATGCGACGTCCTTATGACCACCGAAATTCAGCAGCGACCCGACCGACAGAACGACCAGCAGCGCGCCGTTCAGCCGGTAGATGCCGTCCGAGAATTCGCGCAGGCGCGCATTCAAGGTCGGCGGATTACGCTGGTAATCCTTCATGTTGAGGCTCAGCACCTCGCCCACCGAATCCACCAGCAGGCTGTAGAGTTCGCCCTCGTGCTCGACCACCACCGACATCGGCGGCTTGCCGTCCTCTTTCTTGGGCATCCCCAGGCGCGGCCGCACGTCGATCGCGGTCACGATCCGGCCGCGCAGGTTGAGCGACCCGGCGACCTCTGGCGGCGCCAGCGGCACGCGCGTGATCTGCTGCGAGCCGAGCACGTCCTGGACGTTGAGGACCGGGATGCCGAACATCTGCGATCCGATCGACATGGTAACGTAGTCGCGGTGGTCCTCCGACCCGGCAGTCGCGGCGCCATCGGTCAAGGTATTGGCGTTCGAACTCATGCTGCGCCCCTCATCTCGGACAGGGTGGAATTCAGGGTGTGGACCAGGCCGTCGCGATCGTATTTCGCGACATAATCGTCGAACCCGACCGAGCGGCCCTTCTCAAGGTCGCGCGCCGAAGCGTGCGACGACAGGGCGACGATCGGCACGTTCTGCCAGCGGCCGTTGCGCTTCACCATCTCGCAGAACTCGAAGCCGGACATGCCGGGCATTTCGATGTCGCTGACGATGATATCGAATTCCTCGCCCGCCTCGCACAGCATCAGGGCGCGATCCGGGCTGTCGACCGCGGTCACCTCGAACCCGGCGGCAGACAGCTGCGGCGCGAGGAGGTTGCGGAAGAAGGCGCTGTCGTCGACCAGCAGCAGGCGCTTGTGGCCGCCCTTGGCCTGGTCGCGGTCGGTCGAGCCGAACCAGTCGGCGTAGGCCTGGCGCAGGAAGTAGCCGGTATCGATGATCTCGGTCGCCTGGCCAGCCACCACCGCGCTGCCGATGCGGCCCGGCAGCTCGGCGCCGAGTTCGACGTTGAGCCGCGCTTCGACGATGTCGACGATCTGGTCGACCATCAGGCCCATCGAATGATCGCCGTCCTGGAACACCAGCACCGGCTGGCGGACGCCGTCGGCCACCATGCTCTGGCTCGGGTCCATGGTGATCAGCGGCATCAACTGGCCGCGATACTGCACGACCCAGCGGCCGTTGGACGTCTCGATCGCCTTGCGCTCGATCTCCTCGAGGCGCGCGACCAGGGCCAGCGGAACCGCCTTGGGCGCGCCGTCGCCGGCGCGGAACAGCAGCAGCGGGACTTTCTCGTCGCTGTGGCCGCGGCTCTTGGCGGCCATCTTGTCGGCGCCCGCGCTCTCGGACACGCCGGTCTGGCCGGAATGCGACGCGATGCCGTTCGGATCCAGGATCATGATGACGCTGCCGTCGCCCAGGATCGTGTTGCCGGAGAACATCTCGATATCGCGCAGAATCGGCGCGACCGGCTTCACGACGATTTCCTCGGTGTCGAACACCCGGTCGACCATAATGCCGAAACTGTAGGTGCCGACCTGGGTTACGACGATGAATGTATCATCTTCCGACTTCACTTCGCCAGTGTCGAGCTGCAGCAGCTTGCGCAGCGAGACCAGCGGCAGCAGGCGGTTGCGCAGGCGCAACACCGGCGTATCCTTGATCCGCTCGACCTTCAGTTCGCCGGTGGTGGTGGCGCGCACCAGCTCGACCACGCTGATCTGCGGGATCGCGAAGCGCTCGCTCGCGCACTCGACGATCAGCGCGGAGACGATCGCCAGGGTGAGCGGGATCTTGATGACGAATGTCGTGCCCTTGCCGGCCGCCGAGCGCATCTCGACGGTGCCGCCGATCTTCTCGATGTTGGTCTTGACCACGTCCATGCCGACGCCGCGGCCGGAGACGCTGGTCACCTTGGCGGCGGTGGAGAAGCCGGCCTTGAAGACATATTGCTGGATCTGCTGGTCGCTCATCTGCTCCAGCTCGGACTCGCTGGCGAGGCCGTTCTGCAGGATCTTCGCCTTGATCTTGTCGATCGCGAGGCCGCGGCCGTCGTCGCTCACCTCGATGATGATGTGGCCGCCCTCGTGATAAGCGTTGAGCGTGACCTTGCCGGTCTCATGCTTGCCCGCGCGGCGCCGGTCTTCCGGCCCTTCCAGGCCGTGGTCGGCGGAGTTGCGCACCATGTGGGTCAGCGGGTCCTTGATCATCTCGAGGACCTGGCGATCCAGCTCGGTGTCCTGGCCGATCATGACCAGCTCGATCTTCTTCTTCAGTTCGTGGCTGAGATCGCGCACCAGGCGCGGCAGCTTGGACCACGCATTGCCGATCGGCTGCATGCGCGTCTTCATGACGCCTTCCTGCAGCTCCGACGTCACATGATTGAGGCGCTGCAGCGGGCCGGCGAACTCGCTGTCCTTCTGCTTGCGCAGGATCTGCAGCACCTGGTTGCGGGTGAGCACCAGCTCGCTCACCATCGTCATCAGGTTCTCGAGCAGCTCGACGTTGACGCGGATGCTCTGGTTGGCGACCGCGCTGTCCTTGGTTTCGGAATCGGCCTTGGCGGGCGCGGCCATGGCGGCAGCGGCGGCGGCCTTGGTCGGAGCCGCCGCCGGCTCGGCTTCCGGCGCGGGCACCGCCGCGGGCGCCGTCTCCGGCGCGGACCCGGAAGCGGCGAGCGCCGCGGCGTTGGTCGGGCTGGAGCCGGATTCGGCGCGGCCCATGATCTCATCGCGGCTGGCATACACGATCGCCATGATCATGGCGGCCAGATGCGCCGGCACCTCCAGCGCATTCAGCGCGGCCTGCATATGGCCGGCGAACGCGTCGAAGTGCGTATCGTTCATGCCCTTGCCGACTGCCGAGGCATGCGGACATTTGAGGTCGACCTTGCCGAACGTGTTCGGGCCGCCGCAGACCAGCGCGAGATACTCGCGCATGCGGCCCTGCAGCCGGTCCATGTTGACGCCGTCGAACAGATGCTTGATGCGCAGATCGCCCATCACGCGGGAGAACATCACTTCGACCACGGCATCGATGGTGCCCATGCCGCCGATCTGCTCGTAAATCTGCGGTGCGTTGCCTGACTTTCCTGCCACGGGTTCCGCCTTCGGTTTGGATTTCGGAGCTGCCTCCGGAGCTGCCTGCTTCACCGGGGCGGGAGCGGCTTCTCCTTCGGCGATTTGATTGAGGCGCTGGATCAGCGCGGAGTCTTCGCCTTCCGGCTCGCTGCCGTTGGCTTCGAGATCGCTCATGATGGACCGGATGCGATCGAGGCACTCGAGCACCGCCGTCACGGCCTCGGCGCTGGCGACCATTTCGCCGTCGCGCAGCTTGCCCAGGATGTTCTCGCCGGCATGCGCCACCGATTCGAGGCGCGGCAGACCGAGAAACCCGCAGGTCCCTTTCACCGTGTGGACCAGACGGAAGATGTTTCCGAGCAATTCCATGTCGTTCGGATTGCGTTCGAGCTTGACCAGCTCGACGTCCAGAACGGCAAGATTCTCGGAGGTTTCCGTCAGGAACTCACTCAACAGATCATCCATGGTGCGGGCTCTTTGGGCTGGTGATTGTTCGGTCGCCCACACATGGGAAGACAGGCGTGCGACACTACCCGCAGCGTTACCGAAAACGATTAATTTAAGGTGAACCCCACCTATGCCGGATGGCTGATGGCGCTACCGCGAAGCAGCTCGAATCCCTAGGATTCCAGGCCCCGATTGGTCGATCGAGAGGGCCAGGCCGAGCCGCTCCGCGAAGGTCGCGGACATATACGGAAGGATATTGTGAGCGGTCAGTTCTTCTGCCTGAAGGTTGCGTTTGACCGCGCGGGCGAGCTCGTCCGACCAGGCGATCTGCTGGCCGGCGCAATCGAGCTCGATCGACCCGGCCCCCAGTTGCGGCGAGCGGACCTGAAGGCGAATCGTGCCGCCGCGCGGCAAGGCGTCGGCGCCGAGGACGATGAGGTTGAGGATGAGCTTGCCATAGCCCGCGGGCATGGAGCCGGACTCGGGCAAGTCGTCGGCGGTCAACTGGGCTTTTCCGGTGTGCAGGAACTCCTGGGCCAGCGCGACCGCCTCGCGGGGACCGAATGACTGCTGATTGCCGGCGTTGCCGAAGGCGCTGCGGTAAAGCTGCAGCAGGATGCTGGCGCGCTTGGCGCTGCGCTGGGCGAGGCCGGTGGCCTCTTCCTTCAGCGCGGCATCCTCCTCCTCTTCCAGCAATTCCAGGCCGTTATTGACCGCCCCGATCGGGCTGATCACGTCGTGGCACAGTTTGGAACAGGCCAGTTCGAGTGCGCGCAGGTGAATGTCCATCCTAAGCCCTTGTTTGTCCTGAGGCCGCCTCGGTCGTCGTCGGCCGTGAGTATCTGATCCCGATCCTGGCGGGAAAGCGTATATGCTTCGTTACATATTGGCGCTTTTGGGGCAAGGCTGGGTCTGCGAAAACACATGGGTACGAATGGGATATAACGGGTCCATGGACCGGCTGGCGCCAGGAACCTTCGTCCGATCCCCGGCCCACCCGGACTGGGGGCTGGGCCAGGTCCAATCCGCCATCGGCGACAAGGTCACGGTCAATTTCGAGCATCGCGGCAAGCTCGTGCTGAATCTCGCCGCCGCGCCGTTGACCGTGGTCGAAGCTCCTGGTTCAGAGGACGCAAACAGATGACGGAGCGAATGGTTCCATGACTGGCGCCGGACGCTTTGTCGAGGATTTGACTTGGCCGGAGGTCGCGGACGCCTTCAAGGCGGACGTGCCGGTCATCCTGCCGATCGGTGCGGCGGCCAAGGAGCACGGCCATCACCTGCCGATGAAAACCGATTGGCTGCTGGCCCGCGCCCTCTGCGAAGGGATCGCGGCTACGCTTCCGGTCCTGATCGCGCCCATCGTGCCGTTCGGATATTACCCGGTCTTCCGCGCCTACCCCGGCAGCCAACATCTCGCCGCCGACACCTTTGTCCGGCTGCTGACCGAGTTGCTGGAAGGGCTGATCGACCAGGGCGCGCGGCGCATCGCCATCGTCAACACCGGCGTCTCGACCGAGGGGCCGGTCGGTCTCGCGACGCGCGGCATCCTGGAGCGTCGCGGGATCAAGATCGGCGTCGCCGACATCCGGCGCCTCGGCCGGAAGGCCGATCAACTTCTGCAGCAGCAATTCGGCAGCCACGCCGATGAGCGAGAGACCTCGGTGCTGGTGGCGATCGCGCCGGCGCTGGTGCGCATGGATCTGGCGCGCGCCGATTACGGCAAGGAGCCGCCGCCCGGCATCTTCGCGACGCCGACCACCATGCAAAGCACCGATGCGAATGCCGCCGACTATAGCGAAACCGGCGCTTTCGGCGACCCGACACTGGCGAGTGCGGAAAAAGGTCGCGTGATTCTGGATGCGATGATCGGGGACCTCGTGGATGGGCTCATCGCACTGTTTCCCGACCTGCAGCGCGCGCGATAACGCGCGGGCATCGCGACCATAGGCCATCGGCATTTTTGTTCTGGCACGGGAGCGCGCATCTTTGACTGCGTGAAACGGGCCCTGTCCCTGATCCCCAAAACCCGGCTTCACGCGTAAGCCTCCCTCCCCCTAAGGCAATGCCGCCCGGGTTCCCCCACCCGGGCGGCATTTTTCTCGAGAGAAGCGAAGGGACGCGACGCTCAGGCCGGCTGTTCGCCGTCGATGATCGGGCCCTGCGGCTTGCTCTTGCGGTCGGCCATGAACTGGTCGAACTCGGCCTTGTCCTTGGCCTTGCGCAGCCGGTCGAGGAAATCGAGGAATTCGCGCTGCTCTTCCTCCAGCCGCTTCAGGGTCTCGGCGCGGTATTCGTCGAACGCGGCATTGCCGCTCGAGCCACCCCAGCGCCCTTGGCGAAAGCGCTCCATCCGATCGTGCACGCGGCCGTGCCAGCGGCCGTGACTGCCGCATCCCATGCGTCCACTCCATATCAGGTAGGCGAGCAATGCCAGGCCGACGGGCCAGGCGATGATGAAAGTCAGAACCATCAGGGCGATCCAGGCCGGCTTGCCCATCTCGTCCAAACGTGCCGCGATGCCCATGGGGAATCCTCTTAGGCGATGTGAATGTTAATTACATTAACATAAATGGCAGGAGGGCGCCTTTCTGTCAAGCGGGAGCCTCCAAAGATCGGCCGCTGTGACCTACTTGCCACCGGTCAGGCCAAGGCCGCGCAGATAGACCAGGATGGCGGCCTCCATCAGGTCCTCCGCCGGCATGGGAAGTCTGCGCCGGCCGGGATCGCCGCGCGCGAACAACGAGGCGATGCCGTGCGACAGGGCCCAGATATGCAGGCTCATCATCATGGCCGGCGGTCGGCTTTCCTTCGGCATATGAGCGCAGAGCGCCTCGACGGCGCTGCGCAGCACCGCGAACGCCTCGTCGGACGCCTGTTGCAGACCGGGCGCGGAATCGAGCGCGATGCCCGCTTCGAACATCGCCGAATAGTGCGCCGGCTCGGTCCGGGCGAAGGCGAGATAGGCCCGCCCGACCGCCTCGAACGCCACGTAAGGGTTTGGCTTGCCGTCGTTCCAGGCCTTCTGGAGGGCATCGCGGAACAATTCGAACCCGCGCTTGGCGATGTCGGCCATCAGGGCGTCGCGATCGCGGAAATGGCGATAGGGCGCGGCGGAGCTCACCCCCGCCGCCCGCGCCGCATCGGCAAAGGTGAAGCCGGCAGGCCCCTTTTCCCCGATGAGATTGAGCGCAGCCCGGATCAGCGCCTCGCGCAGATTGCCGTGATGGTAGCCCTTGCGACCCTCAGGTCCGTCCTTTGACCATCCCATGTGAATGGGTCTTACATGAGTTGCGGCCGGAAAGCGATTGCTCAGATACCGGGGTGAAGCGTTGCCAGCCGCTCGGCCTCCGCCAACTGCTCGGGCGTGTTGGCGTTGAAGAAGGGGTCGATGGGATCGGCGGGGAAGGCGGCAATCGCGCGCCGGAAGCGCCCGGTCCAGGCATCGACCTTATGCAGATCCTCCTTCACCAGCGCGTCGCGCAGCGCCTGGCGCAACGACACCGGCCAGAGCCCGACCACCGGATAGGTCTGGACGCCGCTGGCCGCGGTCGCGAGCTCCGCGTCGTCGGCGGTCAGCGCATCCGCCAGCCGCCGCACCAGATCGCGCGGCACGAAGGGCCCATCGGCGGGCACGGTCACGATATGGCGCGCCTGCGGCCGATGCGCGGCGGTCCAGTCGAGGCCGGCGAGCACGCCCGCCAGCGGCCCGGCGAAATCCGGCACGGTGTCCGGCGCGGTCGGAAGCCCGTAGGACGCGAACCGCGCCGGGTCGCCGTTGGCATTCAGCACCAATGTCTCGACCTGCGGCCGCACGCGCTCGATGACGCGCGCGAGGATGGTCCTGCCGCCCACCAGTTGCAGCCCCTTGTCGCCGCCGCCCATGCGCTGGGCGCGGCCGCCGGCCAGGATCACGCCGACAATTGGGCCGATTTTGCTGTCCGGCATCCCCACTCCTTTGCTGCCGGATCGTCGCGCAAGCGCTCCCATGACGCAAATGCTTTGAATCCCTACGTTTTTTGAGGAGGAAATCCGGCCATCCGATCGCTATATTCAGGGGGATATGACGAACTCATCGATGATCGACCCATTCGGCCGGCACATCTCCTATCTGCGCGTCTCGGTGACGGACCGCTGCGACTTCCGCTGTGTCTATTGCATGGCGGAGGACATGACCTTTCTGCCCAAGGCCGAGCTGCTGACGCTGGAGGAGATGGACCGGCTGTGCAGCGCCTTTGTCCAGAAGGGCGTCCGCAAGCTGCGCCTGACCGGCGGCGAGCCGCTGGTGCGCAAGAACCTGATGTGGCTGATCAAGCGCCTGTCGCGGCATCTGGAGAGCGGCGCGCTCGACGAACTGACCCTCACCACCAACGGCAGCCAGCTCGGCAAATATGCGGCCGAGCTTGCCGCCTGCGGCGTCAAGCGCGTCAACGTCTCGATCGACACCCTCGATCCGGACAAGTTCACCGCCATCACCCGCTGGGGCAAGCTTGGTCCCGTGCTCGACGGCATCAAGGCTGCTAATGCCGCGGGCATCAAGGTCAAGGTCAACACCGTCGCGCTCAAGGGCGTGAACGATGACGAGGCGTTCGACCTGCTCGACTGGGCCGGGCGCGAGGGCCACGACCTCACCTTCATCGAAGTGATGCCGATGGGCGATATCG
>DASYRS010000298.1:0-2072 GCA_036004205.1 Dongiaceae bacterium | reverse complement strand
AGCGTGTGATCCTCGCGCTTCGGGCCCTTCAGCAGATGGAACTCGACGAAGCCCGGCAAGTCGCGCAGATAGATGTCGCGCTCGCGCCAGATGCGCTCGAACTCCGCCTCGTTGCCCAGCTTCACCTGGAACCGGTTCATGGCAATGAACATGGCTGTCTCCTTTCGGGTTGATCGTTGGTCGCAATCGTTGGACTAGATTGGGGTGGCAGGCTTCCCGGCCACATGACGATATAGGGACGCGCGCGTTGCGGTTCACGCAGCACGCGGGCCGAAACTTCGAAGACTTCGCGCATCAGCTTTTCGGTCATCAGCTCCGCCGCCGCGCCTTCGGCATAGGTGCGGCCGCGATGCAGCACATGGATGCGGTCGGCATAGGCGACGGCGTGGTTGGGATCGTGCAGGATGGCGACGATCGCAGCACCCTGGTCCGCCATCCGCCGCGCGGCGGAAAGCGCCAGATGCTGATGCCCGAGGTCGAGATTGTTGGTGGGTTCGTCCAGCAGCAGGTAGCGCGCGTCGGTTTCCGCTTCGCCGGTCGCGAGCTGGGCCAGCACGCGGGCGAGATGCACGCGCTGCCGTTCGCCGCCGGAGAGCGTGAGGTAGGATCGCTCCGCCAGATGCACGATGCCGGTCTGCTTCATCGCCTCCGCCGCGGCGCGCAGATCGGCACGGCCCGGATGGCTGCCCATATGCGGCGAACGGCCGATCAGCACGAGCTGCAGGGCGGTGAAGGAGAAGGCGAGACTTGGGCTCTGGGCCAGCACCGCGCGGCGGGTCGCCAGATCGCGCGCCGGCCAGGATGAGAGGGCGCGCCCGTCGAGCTCGACGCTCCCCTCGTCCGGCGCCAGCGAACCCGCCAGCACGTTCAGCAAGGTCGATTTGCCGGCGCCGTTGGGCCCGATGACGGCCAGGAACTCGCCCGGCGCGATCGCCACGCTCACCTGATCGAGGATGCGCCGCCCGCCGCGCATGAGTCCGATATTGCGCGCCACCAGCATCAGAACGCCCCCTGGCTCTTCTGGCGCAGCAGCAGCCAGAGGAAGAACGGTCCGCCGAGGAAGCTGGTCACGATCCCGATCGGCAGCTCCGTCGGCACGACAATGGTGCGGGCGAACAGATCGGCCAGCAGCACCAGGCAAGCGCCGAGCAAGGCCGACAGTGGATAGACGGTGCGATGATCCGCCCCCATCAGCAGCCGTACCAGATGCGGCACCAGCAGCCCGACGAACCCGATCGCGCCGGTCAGCGCGACGATCGCGCCGACTGTCAAAGCGACCAGCGCGATCATCCAGCGCTTGGTCCGCTCGACATCGAACCCCAGATGGCGCGCCTCGGCCTCTCCCAGCAACAGGGCATTGAGATGCCGTGCGAAGCGGGTCAAGGCGAGGCTCGCCGCCAGGATCACGGGGCCGACGAATGCCAGCCGCTCCCAGGTCACCCCGTTCAGGCTGCCCAGCATCCAGAAATTGAGATCGCGCAATTCGCGCTCGGAGCTGAGGAAGATCAGCAGACCGATGCAGGCCGCCGCCATCGCATTGATCGCGACGCCGGCCAACAGAAGGGTGGCGACGTCGGTCCGCCCCTCGCGCGTCGCCACCACATAGATCAGGATGGTGGTGGCAAGCCCGCCGCCAAAGGCCGCTACCGGCAAAGCGTGTCGCAGCACTGGTGCCGGCAGATACTCTGTTAGCGGCCAGCCGAGCACGATGAAGGCGGCAGCTGCCGTCGCCGCGCCGGTCGAAACGCCGATCAGGCCGGGATCGGCGAGCGGATTGCGGAACAATCCCTGCAGCGTCACGCCCGCCACCGCGAGGCCCGCCCCCGCCAGGATGCCGAGGGCGATGCGCGGCAGGCGGATGTCGATCAGGATGGTCCGCAGCGCCTGCATGCTGCCGTCAACCGGCACCAAGCCAAGTTGCTCCGCGATGACATGGATGGCGGTGCCGGGCGGGATATGGATCGCGCCGGCATGGATCGTGACGAGGCAGATCGCCGCCAGCGCCAGCACGGCGATGGCGGTCGCGATCGCGGTCCTGTGCGCCTGGCGATGCGCGATGCTGATGAATTCTG
>DASYRS010000297.1:0-3112 GCA_036004205.1 Dongiaceae bacterium | reverse complement strand
GAAGCCGTCCCCGCGCGCCTCATGGCTGGTCGCCCTGTTCCGCCGGAAGCGTCAGCGCGACGCGGAACCTGCCCTCGGGCGTGCGCGAGAAGACCAGTTTGCCGCGATGCGCTTCGGCGACCGCGTTCACGATGGCAAGGCCAAGCCCGGCGCTGTCGGGCCGCGAGCCGGCGGAACGCGCGAACCGGCGACCGCTGTCCGGCCAGTCGGACTCCGGAATGCCGCGGCCGCAATCGGTCACCGCGAACGCCGACATGCCGGTCGCCCGATCGTGCTCGACCGAGAAGGAAACCGGCGGCGCGCCATAGCGCAAGGCGTTGCTGAGCAGGTTCTTGGTCGCCTCGACCAGGCTCAGCGCGTCGCCGCGCGCTTGCACCGGATGCTCCGGCAGATCGAGATGCAGGTCGAGTCCGCTGGAGAGCAGGTCGTGATCCGTCTCGTCGGTGGCGCGGATCGCGACCTCGCGAAGGTCGATGAGCTCCTGGGCGGCGGCATCGGAACGGTGGATGATCAGCGCCTGGTTCAGCAGCTGGTCCGCCAGCCGGCTCAATCCGATCGCGCGGGTGTGGATTCGGCCGGCGATGGTCCGCAGACGCGCCGGGTCCTGCTCTCCGCTCGCCAGCTCTGCCTGGGCGCGCACCGCGGCGATCGGCGTCTTCAGCTGGTGGGTCGCGTCGGCAATCAGATTCTGCATGATGGTGACCCGGTCCGCCAACCGGCCCATGAAGCGGTTGATCGCCGCGACGATGGCCTCGACCTCGCGCGGGGTGGAGACGGTGAGCGGCGACAGGTCCTTGGGATCGCGCGAGCGCAGCGCCTGCTCGATCCGCACCAGCGGCCCGAGCGAGGAGCGCACCGCGAACGCCACCAGCGCCACCAGCGCCATGCCGGCGATTGCGACCAACGCCAGCGCCTTCGTGGTGATATCCCTGGCCAGTGCCGCGCGCGCCCGCGTGGTATGTCCGACCACGACCTGCACTTCGCCGGTGAAACCGCGCTCGGCAAAGCGGCGCACCGCCGAAGCCAGGCGCACCGTCTCGCCGCTGTAGTCGGCCGAGTAGAACGTCATCTCCTCGCCCCGCGCCGCGGGCGGGGGCAAATCCTGGTAGCCGGTGATGGTGCCGCCATCGGGGCCGACGATGCGATAGAACACGCGGTCTTCAGGCGCCAGCGCCAGCAGCTCGAACGCCGACACCGGCAGGTTCACCACCACGCGCCCGTCGATGATGGAGACCGCCTGCACGATCTGGAACGCCGCGCCCGCCAGCATGCGATCGTAGGCTTCCTGCGCCGCCTGCCTTCCATAGGCATAGGCGGCAATGCTGATGGCAACGCCCCCGGCCGCCAGGATCAGCGCGATGGTCGCCGCCAATCGGACGGTAATGGAGGGCCGGACCGTGATGGAAGTCGCCCGCTCAGTCATCGAGGGCGATCTGGTAGCCGAGGCCGCGCAGGTTGCGGATCGCGAGGCCAGAGCCGGCCAGTTTGCGCCTGAGGCGCGCGATGTAGAGCTCGACCGCGTTGAGACCGACCTCCTCGTGGCCGAACGAGAACAGCTTGTCGAAGATGCGCTCCTTCGGCATGACCCGGCCGCGATTGAGCATGAGGATTTCCAGCACGCTGAATTCCCTGCGCGTGAGCTGGAGCGGCGCTCCCGCGATGACTGCGGTCCGGCCGGCGGGATCGAGCGACAGCCTGCCGTACTCGATGACGCCGCTTCGTTCGCCGCTGCTCCGGCGCATCAGCGCCCGGGCCCGCGCCTCGAGCTCGCGCAGGTCAAAGGGCTTCATCAAATAGTCGTCCGCGCCGATGTCGAGCGCACCGATGCGGTCCTCGACCTCGCGCCGCGCGGTGACGACCAGGATCGGCGTTGCGTTCCTGGCGCCGCGCATCGCCTTCAGGAAATCGAAGCCGGAGCCGTCCGGCAGGTTGATGTCCAGGATGACGAGGTCGTAATCCTGCACCGCCACGGCATCCTGGGCCGCGCCGCACCCCGTCACGCGGTCGATCGCATGGCCGCCGCGCGAGAAGTTGGCGACGATCGCTTCCGCAACGTCCTCGGTGTCTTCAACCAGCAGAACGCGCAACGCCCTCGGGTCCTCTCCAGCCAGAAGCCCCAGCTATCACATCGCGCCCGGCGCGGCGACAGCTTCACGACAACTTCGGGCGCTAGGCTTCTGCCAAATCAGCGGGACCTCGATGTTCCGCCAAGAAAAACGCCTTTGGGAGGAACATCGCGTGAACAGCTTCATCATGAAGTTGTCCGGCTGCACGCCAATGGAGCTTGGCGCCGGATTTGCCGATTGCACGCTCAGCGTCCCAGTCCTAGCCTTCGACCCACGCGCCCGGGATCGGATTGCCGCGACCGTCCATGACGGCAGCGGCTGGAATCCCACCTGCATGCGGGTCGGCAAGGTTCACTAAGAAGCCCCACCCGTTCAGGTCACCAAGGGAGGAATCCATGAACACATCGACACTTCGCAAGCTTGCCACGGCCGTCGTCCTGTCGGCGGGATTGACCGCCGCGTCCGGCGCCTTCGCCATCGACGACCTCAAGATCATCGCCCCGGCCAAGCCCGGCGGCGGCTGGGACCAGACCGCCCGCGCCATGCAGGAAGTGATGCAGGCTGGAGGCATCGCCAAGGCGGTGACGGTGGAGAATGTCGCCGGCGCCGGCGGAACCGTCGGCCTGGCGCAGCTGGTCGACAAGGAAAAAGGCAATGGCAGCGCGCTGATGGTGAACGGCCTGGTCATGGTTGGCGCCATCCTGACCAACCAGTCAGCCGTCACGCTCGAGCAGACCACGCCGATCGCGCGCCTCACCGGCGAATATGAAGTGATCGTGGTGCCGGCATCCTCCGACATCCAGAATCTCGGCCAACTGGTCGAGAAGCTGAAGGCCGATCCGGCCTCGGTCGCATGGGGCGGCGGGTCCGCCGGCGGCACCGATCACATCCTGGCCGGGCTGATCGCGCAGGCGGCCGGCGCCGATGCCACCAAGATCAATTACGTACCCTTCTCCGGTGGCGGCGAAGCGCTGGCCGCGGTGATGGGCGGCCATGTGACCGCGGGCGTCAGCGGCCTCAGCGAATGGATTGGCCAGATCCAGGCG
>DASYRS010000296.1:0-5725 GCA_036004205.1 Dongiaceae bacterium | reverse complement strand
GCGCTTCACCAACATGCTGCAGGGCCAACGCGACCTCGGCATCGTCGGCCGCATGCTGCTCTCGGAGCTGGCGCCGCTGGTCAATGCCCAGAACGGCGTCATCTATCTGGTCGAGAACGAGGAGCGGCCACGCCTCAAGCTGCTGTCGGCCTATGCCGACCAGGGCATGGACGGCCACCCGGACAAGGTGGAACTCGGCCAGGGCCTGATCGGCCAGTGCGCGGCGGATGGCCGTCGCATGCTGATCACCGAGATGCCGGACAACGTCGTGCCGATCGGATCCGGCCTGTTCAAGGCCGTTCCGCAGAACGACATCGTGCTGCCGGTCCTGTTCGAAGGCGAGGTGAAGGCGGTCATCGAGCTGGCTTCGGTCAGCGCGTTCACCAGCCTGCAAACCTCGTTCCTGGACCAGCTGACCGCCAGCATCGGCATCGTGCTGAACAGCATCGAAGCGACCATGCAGACGGAGGGCCTGCTGACGCAGTCCCAGAAACTGGCCGCCGAACTGCAGGCCCAGCAGCGCGAGCTGCAGCAGACCAACGATCAGTTGGAGCAGAAAGCCCAGCAATTGGCCGAGCGCAACGTCGAAGTGGAGCGCAAGAACCAGGAGATCGACCAGGCCAGGCGCGCGGTGGAGGAAAAGGCGGCCGAGCTGGCCTTGACCTCGAAATACAAGTCCGAATTCCTGGCGAACATGTCGCACGAGCTGCGCACGCCGCTGAACAGCATCCTCATCCTCGGCCAGCAGCTCGCCGACAATCCGGACAGCAACCTATCGCCGCGGCAGGTGGAGTTCGCCCGCACCATCCATGGCGCCGGCACCGATCTGCTGAATCTCATCACCGACATTCTCGATCTGTCGAAGATCGAATCCGGTACCGTGTCGGTGGACGCCGAGGACGTGTTCTTCAGCAACCTGCTGGACACCGTGGCGCGGCCGTTCCGTCACGAAGCGGAGAACCGCAAGCTGACCTTCGATACCCAGATCGATCCGCGGCTCGATCGCAGCATGATCACCGATTCCAAGCGCCTGCAGCAGATCCTGAAGAACCTGCTGTCCAACGCCTTCAAGTTCACCGAACATGGCGGCGTGCGGCTGGTGATCTCGGAGGTGGGGGCCGGATGGTCGTCGGATCATCCCGGCCTGCGTCATGCGCCTTCGGTCGTCGCATTCGAGGTGTCCGATACCGGCGTCGGCATCCCGTCGGAAAAGCAGAAGATCATTTTCGAGGCGTTCCAGCAGGCCGACGCCAGCACCAGCCGGAAGTACGGCGGCACCGGCCTTGGCCTCGCCATCAGCCGCGAGCTTGCCAATCTGCTGGGCGGCGAGATCCAGCTCCGCAGCGTTCCCGGCCAGGGCAGCACCTTCACGCTCTATCTGCCGCTCAAATATGTCGGCCCGGCGGCCGAACAGCGGGCGGCTCCAGCCAGGACGGGCAACGGCTCGATGGCGCTCGCCGCCGGCCGCGCCGCGGACCTGCCCGCCGAACAGGTGCCGGATGACCGCGGCGACATCCAGCCGGGCGACAAGACTCTCCTCATCGTGGAAGACGACCCGCATTATGCGCGGATCATGGCCGACCTGGCGCGCGATTCGGGGCTGAAAATCCTGGTCGCTCATCGCGGCGCGGACGCCTTGACCTTGGCGCGCGAGTACCGGCCGAGCGCGGTTTCGCTCGATGTGTTCCTCCCCGACATGCTGGGTTGGACGATCCTCAGCCAGCTGAAGCAGGACCCTGACACGCGCCACATCCCCGTGCAGATCGTCACGCTCGACGAGGATCGCCAGCACGGCCTGGCGCGCGGGGCCTTCGGATTTGTGACCAAGCCCTCCAGCCGGGAGGGCCTGGCGGAGGTCATGTCGCGGATCGGGAAGTTCATCACGCCGCGCCGCAAGCGGTTGCTGGTGGTGGAGGACAACGCCGCCGAACGGCTCAGCATCACGCAATTGCTGGGTCACGAGGATATCGACATCGTGGCGGTCGAAACCGGCGCGGAGGCGCTGGCGCTGCTGCGCTCGGAGGCGATCGATTGCGTGGTCCTGGATCTGCGGCTTCCCGACATGTCCGGTTTCGACGTGCTGAACCGGCTGCGTGACGAGGCCAGCCTTTCGGACATCCCGGTGGTGGTCTTCACGGGCCGCGAGCTCTCGGCCGAAGAGGACGCCCAACTCCACACCATGGCGCGGAGCGTCGTGGTCAAGGGCGTCGAATCGCCAGAACGGCTGCTTGACGAAACCGCCCTGTTCCTGCATCGCGTGGTGTCCGACTTGCCGCCCGAGAAGCAGCGGATGCTGGAGCGGCTGCACAGCTCCGATGAGGATTTGCTCGGCCAGACGGTGTTGCTGGTCGACGACGATGCCCGCAACATCTTCGCGTTGAGCAGCGTGCTCGAGCGGCGCGGCATGAATGTCCTCACCGCCACCACCGGAAAAGAAGCGGTGACGCTGCTGGATTCGACTCCCAGCGTCGCGATCGTCCTGATGGACGTCATGATGCCGGAGATGGACGGCTATCAGACCATGCAGGTGATCCGCGGCAAGGCCGTTTTCCGCCGCCTGCCCATCATCGCCCTGACGGCGAAGGCGATGAAAGGCGACCGGGAAAAGTGCCTGGAGGCGGGAGCCTCGGACTATCTGGCCAAGCCGGTCAATACCGAACAACTGCTTTCGGTCCTTCGGATGTGGCTGCACCGCTAGGGATCAGGGCGATGAACGCGAACGAGCCGGTCAACATTCTTCTGGTCGACGATCAGCCGGCCAAGCTGCTGAGCTACGAGGTGATCCTGCGCGACCTGGGGGAGAACCTCATCAAGGCCTCGTCGGGCCGGCAGGCGCTGGAACAGATCCTGAAGAACGATATCGCCGTCGTCCTCATCGACGTGGTGATGCCGGATCTGAACGGGTTCGAGCTGGCGGCGATGATTCGCGACCATCCACGCTTCCACACCCTGTCGATCATCTTCGTCTCGGCCGTCTCCGTCACCGAGCTCGACCGCCTCAAAGGCTACCAGCATGGCGCGGTCGACTACATCTCGGTGCCGGTGGTGCCGGACCTGCTGCGCGCCAAGGTCAAGGTGTTCGCCGAGCTCTATCGCAAGACCCGGCAGCTGGAGCGGCTGAACGCCGAGCTGGAGCGCCGGGTGGAGGAGCGCACCGCGGCGCTGGCCGACGCCAACATGAAGCTGGAACAGCGCGTCGAGGAGCGGACGCGCGAGCGCGAGGCGGCGCTCGCCCAGGTCCATGAAATGCAGAAGATGGAGAGCCTCGGCCAGCTCACCGGCGGATTGGCGCATGACTTCAACAATCTGCTGATGGGCATCCTCGGCAGCCTCGACTACCTTTCGAAGAAGCCGCCCAGTGACCCGAAGGCGCAGCACTTCCTCACCGCCGCCCGAGAGAGTGCCGAACGCGGCGCCGCGCTGACCAAGCGGCTGCTGGCCTTCGCCCGGCGGCAGGAGCTCCGGCCCGAAGCCGTCGACGTGCAGCTTCTGACCGAGGGCATGGCCGAAATGCTGCAGCGCTCCCTCGGGCCTACGATCCACGTTGACATGGATTTCGACGCGGACCTGGCGCTGATTTCGGTCGATCCGAACCAGCTCGAACTCGCGATCCTCAACCTCGCGCTGAATGCACGCGATGCGATGCCGGATGGCGGCCGTCTGCGCATCTCCGCGCAGCGCGAAACCGTGACAAGCAGTCTTCCTGCGCTGAATGGCGGCGATTATGTGCGCATGACCGTGACCGACACGGGCGCCGGCATGGACGAGGCCACGCTGAAACGGTGCAGCGAACCCTTCTTCACCACCAAGGAAGTGGGCCGCGGCACCGGCCTTGGATTATCGACTGTGCTGGGCCTGGCCGCACAGTCCGGCGGTGGTATGCGCATTTCCAGCACGTTGGGCGAGGGGACGGTGGTCGAATTGTGGTTTCCGGTCGCCGAAGGGGCCGTCCACATGGTGCGCGCGGAAGCCGAGCCGGCGCTGGCCGGCGCTTCGCCGCAATACCGGGTGCTGGTGGTCGATGACGAGCCGCTGGTTGCGCTGCTGACCGCGTCCATGCTGGAGGATCTTGGCCACGCGACGGAGGTGGTGCCCTCGGGCGCCTCGGCCCTCAGCGTTCTGCGCTCCGGCAAGAGGATCGACGCGGTCATTACCGACTATGCGATGCCGGACATGACGGGCGCCGAGCTGGCGGCTCAGATCCGCGGCTTGAGACCCGACATTCCAATCATCCTGGCGACCGGCTACGCCGATTTTCCGAGCGCCCACATGCAGAGCCTGCCGCGGCTGTCCAAGCCGTTCGGCTCGCATGAGCTTAGGCTCATCCTGACGACGCTCAACCAGCAGCCGCTGGCAAGCTGAGATCGCCTTGAGGATTCCGCCAAGACAACGATAGGATAGCCATCTGCGCCGCCGACATGTTCCGGGGGGACACATGGCTATCTCCGTCTACTTTGCGACTAATCGCAATCCGATCGACGACAGCGCGATCCCGAACAACTTCGGAACCGACTTCAATCCCGCGGGAGACGTGCTCTTCGGCCGGGCAATCCTGCAATCCGTCGCGGACGAGAGCGAGCTGGGGAACTCGAACCTGGCGATCGATGCGCTGAATCCAGGCGAGTTCCCGCCCGCGATCCGCCAGGCCATCGTCGGCGGCGAGGATCACCTTCTGATCACCCTGCACGGCTTCGACTACCGGTTCCGCGAGGCGATGATGCGCGCGGGATATGTGGGCGCCTGGTTCGGCAAGGGCAAGCCGGCGGTTTCCTCGACCATCGTGGCATTCAGCTGGCCATCTCTCGGAAGCTTGACTGTGGATGCCTACAAGAAGGACTACCAGAGCGCCGGCAGTTCCGGCGGCGCCTTCCGCCGCTTCCTGCTGGCGCTCATGCCCGTGCTGAGTGCCTATCGAAAAGGCGGTGCCAATCGGCGCGTGACGTTGATGGCGCACAGCATGGGAAATCACTTCCTGCATGCTGGATTGCAGGCCGCGGTGGGAACGGCGCCGGGGCAGATCGCGCCAAGCGCGCTGGCCGAGGTTGTGGACCAGGTCGTGCTCATTGCGAGCGACGAGGACGCGGATGCGCTCTCGAGCGGCGTTGGCGTGTCATCGTTGGTCGGCGTCGTCAAGTCGATGGTCGTCTATTACAACAACCAGGACATCCCGCTGACTACGATCAGCCGTGCAGCCCACGGAATCGGCCGGCTGGGCATGGATGGCGCGCCGGACAAGCTCAGCTTTGCCGGAAAGAACATCGCGTTCGTGAACTGTTCGGCAGCAAATCCGAAGCTGAAGAATGGGGAACGGCTGGACCCGCAGTGGCACCAGTACTACCGCCTGGTGCCGGAGGTCAGGGACGACCTCTGCGGCGTGATGCTCGGCCGCTCGCAATTGCCAAATCGTGTGTATCGCGCGGCCGAGAACTACTACCGGCTCAATCTGCGGCGGCCCTAGTCGAATCGCATCGGCAGGGAGGATGTGCTACTCTGGCGAGTATGGTCGTTCGCGTGCGTGGTGAGGCAATGGGATCCCACCCGGTCGGCGCCTCGCCTTGTCACTCAGTCGATTGGCTAGGACAGGGGGTACCAAATGGTCAAGGCAACGGACGTCAGTTGGTTCAAACGCGAATTCTCCGCGAAGATTGCGGCGGCCCTGCAAGGCACGCCACTCACCGTCGACCACGTGGCCGCGATCGCCTTGCAGGAGACCGGCTACATCTGG